>CAZAVR010000069.1:0-12979 GCA_964488435.1 uncultured Cytophagales bacterium
AGTGTAAAATAAACTGTGTCAAGAGTTAGAATCATTAACTTTAGACATAGTTTATCAAGATGAAAGAAGAAAAAGGAGCTCTGGATTACGAGCAAATGAAAGAGAAGGCTCTCCGCCAGCTTCGTAGCGGAGAGTCATTATTTGGCAACAACGGGGCTTTTGCTCCGTTGCTGAAGCAGTTTTTGGAATCGGCTCTGGAAGGCGAGCTGGACGCTCATTTAAGTGATGAGGAGCGGGAAAAGGGCAACCGGCGGAATGGTAAACGGAGCAAGGCGGTACGCACTTCAGAAGGAGAACTGGATATCACCACTTCCCGGGATCGCCAATCCAGCTTTGAGCCAACCCTGATCCGCAAGCGGGAAACGATACTGGCCGATAGCCTGGAAAAGAAGATACTGGGCATGTATGGGCTGGGAATGAGCTTCCGGGATATCTCCAAGCATATCAAGGAGATATATGATACGGATATCAGCCACAGCACATTATCGGCTATCACCGACCGGATCATCCCTGAGATCAAAGAATGGCAGTCCCGTAGCCTGGATGAGCTTTATACGATCGTATGGATGGACGCGATGCATTACAAGGTAAAGGAAGACCACCGGATTGTTAGCCGGGCCGTATACAACATATTAGGCATTGACCGTCAGGGTCATAAAGAGCTTCTGGGGATGTACATCTCTGAAAATGAGGGAGCCAACTTTTGGCTGGGCGTACTGACCGACTTGCAGAACCGGGGCGTGAAGGATATTCTGATCGCATGCATTGATAACCTGACGGGGTTTGCAGAAGCGATCAACAGCGTGTTTCCCAAGACAGAAATACAGACCTGTGTGGTACATCAAATCCGTAACAGCATGAAATACGTAGCCAGCAAAGATCAAAAGGCATTTATGGCCGACCTAAAGCCGGTTTACCAGGCCGATACGCTGGGCCAGGCTGAGCTGCGTATGGACGAACTGGAGGCTAAATGGGGCGGTAAATATGAGGTGGTCATCCAGTCCTGGCGGCGCAATTGGGATAAGCTGACGGCCTATTTTCGCTACGATAAGGCCATACGCAAGCTGGTCTACACGACCAACACCATCGAGGGGTTTCATCGCCAGGTCCGCAAAGTAACCAAGACAAAAGGGGCGTTCACCTCCGATATGGCGCTACTGAAGCTGGTTTATCTAGCCCACGGCAATATCAAAAAAAAATGGACGATGCCTCTCGCGAATTGGGCGGTAACAGCACAAAAACTGGCGATATGGTTTCCAGGCAGAATGGTGTTAGATTTGCAGTAGGCGCAGGGTCTGAGCGGTGGCCCCGCGGGCCACCGCTCAGACCCTGACACAGTTTATTTTACACACCCTATTCTCCGTCCTTAATGAGGTAATCCAGGGTCACGCCCAGGGCGTCGTCGGCAATCCTGGCGGCCACGTCAATGGAGGGGATGTTTTCGCCTCTTGTTGGCCGTCGCCTCCAGACCCCGACGGAGCCTCATCGGCTTATGAACCAAAATAGTTTAGACTATTACATCGAAACTCAATGTAATAGTCTATCGCGTATGCCCTACCAGACCTAATAGTCAAAACCTCTGCCTCCCTTACCTAGCTTTTTTCTTGAGAGTAACACTAACTCTTAAGCCTAATATCCCTTTTCATCCGCGCATTCATGGGTGCCCTGTTGAGCGAGCCGTCGTCGAAGAAACCAAAGCTCCCAAGCCCATCCTCCTCAAAATTGAGGTAACCCAATCCGTTGCCTTCTCCCCTAAAAGCCGTATCTTTATTATATAATTTCTAGCCCAACACGGCTCTATGACAAGCTTACGACCATCCGGCGCAGTGACTCTCGTTCAACAAGCGTTCGATTGAGTCACACCGAAGTCTCAGGAGCCGCGCAGCGTGTGACTGGGTATTTCAGAGCAAGTCAGCCCTAAGGAAACCAAGGATAAGCCCAACCAACTCTAAACCCAAATCAACTATACAACCATGACAGACCGAAAAAAATACACGAAGGCCGTAATATTAAGCGATTTAGAGAGATGATCGGCCTCAAGCAGGAAGGTCTCGCCTGGGAGCTGGGCTGATCCCTCCAATACGTCGGGAGAACCAGCAAAAGTATCGCTCCTGGAGCAAAAGGAAACCATCGACGACGCCATTCTACAACAGGTGTCCCAAATATTGAAGATTCCCGTGGAAGCCATCAAGAACTTTGATGAGGAAAATGCGGTGAATGTGATTGCCAATACGTTTTCCGACAATGCCATGTTTAATAACCGCATAGAAGTTCAGAACATCAATCCGGTCGATAAAATACTACAATTGCATGAGGAGAAAATGGCGCTCTATGAGCGGATGATCAAGGAGTTTGAAAGAATGTTAAAGGAGAAGGATGCGATGATCGCGAAAATGGAACGGCTATCAGAGAGGTAAGAGTTATCAGCCAAAACGCCCCCTGAAACAAAATATAATTTTGTATATTGGTTCGCATAGTTGTGTTTACATAAACAAAGAGTGGACAACAGAACTATTGCTTGCCGAAAATATACTTTTTCTCGCGCAACTCAAAATAAAATTTGGCTATGCATTATTTTCGGTATTAGGACGATGACCACGGCTAAGTTCCTTTTACCGGGTGAGCAAGTCTGCTCTGAGGAAACCCGAACAGCCGAATCCAAGCGTAAGCCCCTGCGGTAAATACTTCTATAAAATACCATCACCGGCCACGGCAAAATCCCGAAGGGATGACACAACTATAGAAAACAAAACCATCGACGAAGTGTAAACAACCCTGAAAGGGTGACACAATCACCAATCCCCTACGTTCGATCGCCCCCCCGACCAACGGAAACATCACCAAAAACGAAAACCGGGGTATCTCCGCGATCCGCTTTTAGCCACAGATGCACGGATAAAGAAATATTATATCCCTATATCAGATATAGATGCAAAAAGGCCAAAAATCACTCTGGCGAGCATTTTGGCCTTTTTTATCATAAACTTCGGAAAAGCGATTAGAAAAACAGAAACGAAATTCCTAATTCGTCACTATCCTAACAGTACCTACTTCCCTGAATAAATAAACCTGTTCAGCAAGTTCTCCAGATATTCCTGTCTGCCGGACCGCATTTCAGGTTCGCCGTTCGAAGCGGCCAGGTGGAAAAGGTCTTCCAGTTTCAGTTTCCCGTTTTCGAATTCTGCACCCTTCCCAGCGTCGAAGCTGCTGTAACGCTGCTTTAAAGCGTCCTGATAGGCTCCGTGCTGAATGATCTCGTCGGCGATAAGCAATGCCCTCGCTACGGTGTCTATACCACCTATATGCGCATGAAACAAATCTTCATGATCGGTGGAATTCCGACGGCGCTTGGCATCGAAATTGATCCCTCCGCCTTTTAACCCGCCGGATTGCAGGATGATCAACATGGATCTCGTCCACTCTGCGATGTCTATCGGGAACTGGTCGGTGTCCCATCCATTCTGATAATCACCCCGGTTGGCATCAATAGAACCCAGAATGCCGGCATCCGCCGCTACCTGCAACTCATGCTCAAAGGTGTGACCCGCCAATGTCGCATGGTTCACTTCCAGGTTAAGGGCAAAATCTTCTGTGAGTCCGTATTTCTGCAGAAAGCCCAAAACAGTAGCTGCGTCATAGTCATATTGATGCTTGGTAGGCTCACAAGGCTTTGGTTCGATGAAGAACTTGCCTTTGAACCCGTTTTTCCGGGCGTACTCCACGGAGAGTTTCAAAATGGCGGCAAGGTGCTCCTGCTCTCTCTTCATATCGGTATTCAGGAGGGTCATGTAACCTTCTCTCCCACCCCAGAAAACATAGTTTTCGCCGTTCAGCGCGATGGTCGCGTCTAGGGCCATTTTGATCTGCGCTCCCGCATGCGTGAGTACCTGGAAGTCCGGGTTGGTTGCCGCGCCGTTCATGTAACGATGATGGCTGAAAAGGTTCGCTGTTCCCCATAGCAGTTTTACCCCGGAAGCTTTCTGCTTCGCAGACAAGTATTCGGTGATCGCCTGCAGGCGTTTTTCGTTGGCAAGGACATCGTCATCGTAGTCCACCAGGTCCACATCGTGGAAGCAGTAGTAAGGCAGGCCCAGCTTGGTTATGAACTCAAAAGCGGCATCGGCCTTGTCCTTCGCCCTCCCGATCACGTCAGACTTTTCGTCCCATGCATAAAAATGGGTAGACGACCCGAACGGGTCCATACCCGATCCGTTAAAAGAATGCCAGTAAGCCACAGCCAGACGCAGATGCTCCTTCATGGTTTTCCCGGCTACTACCCTATCCTCATTATACCAGCGGTAGGCCAACGGATTATCTGATTCAGCGCCTTCGAAAGGAATCTTACCTACCCCACGGAAAAATTCCCTATCGCCAGTTATTACTCCCATATCACGAAATTTTTATATTTATAAGTTCCCAATGCCAAAATACGATATTATAAGTGTAGTGTTGACATTTTTTACTCAAAAATAAATAAATTAATTATCAGTCTGGCCTGCAAAAGGGGCTTTCTGCGAGGAAAGCAGGTCTTGTGTCAAAACCGAATAGGGAATAGTCTGGTTAAAACCGGCCTGATCAGAAACATATCGAAATGCAATAACAGACTGGTTTTTCAGCCCCCCGTTGCTGAACCATTCGTAGTGCTCCTCCCGCGAATTCACTCGCTGAAGAGGAAAGCCGGAAGGAAAGCATGGCGGGACTGCCGAGCGCCGCTCTATGCTGCGATCAGCGTATTCCACTTCCAGGTATATACGCGGGGGCTGAAAGAAGAAACGCCGTACATGCCCCCAAAAGTCGTAATCAACCCTGGAGATCAGCCAGTATTTCGACAGTGAATCAGCAGGCACCCTGCACCATTCGTTCAGGCGGGCCTCACCGGCCACCACCACCTCTTCCCTGATCGGGGCTATCTTGTCCTGTTTCTGCAAAACCAGCAAGGTATCACCGGCTCTGGTGGTTACCTCCTTTTTTACCTTGTAGGCCTGAAGCATCGCCCGTCTGGAGCGGGCATCCAAATGAAAATGATCCAATAGGGATAATTCATAAAGAATATAATCGGGCGCTTTTTCTGAGAGCAGATAGGCGTAGTTGAGCTCCTGAAGTGCGGGCGTATAGGCTTTGTACCCCAGAATCACAGGTCTGGGCTTATATTTCAAATCGTTATAGATCGCTATATCCAAGTGAGTAGGAAATACATCAACGGATCCTCCGGCAATGTTCCTGATCTGCGACTTCTCTATATAATGCCTTTTCCTGTCCTCTTTCAGAGACTCCCGCTCTCCCTTCGACTGCAAAACAAGGTCCGCGTAAGGAAAGCCCACTGGATTAGCCAACCAGGAACTGGCTAAGCCCACAGGCCCGACGATAAGAAACAGCACCACACACCTGATGGAAAACAAACGCAGGCGGCTGTCTCTGCAAAAAAGAAAAATAAAACTTATCCAGGCCGGCGCACTGGTAAAAAATTCAGACGACGGACCAGTCGAATAGTAAGTGAAGGCATGTTTGAAGATAAGATAAAATGACACCGACGCACATACCCACAAGAAGCAGTCAAACCAATAATCCTTAAAGGCTCTGAAAAAGAAAATCCCCCCAAACCAGACCGTCCATGCGAAAGGAAAGGCTACCAGAAGCGAAAGATAAGCGCGCTTCCTGGAACCCAGCTGATACGAATTGTATATGTTCATGCCGTCGTTATAGCCGCTGATAATATGGAGACTGTTACGGATATATGACAAAAGATCCACATAAAATACCTGGCTCAAAACAATGAGCGCAAGCAAGTAGGCGCCAAACAAGCCCAGACTCTTCAGAACATTGGCCTTCCCTCCCTGGTGAACAGCATTCAGCAACAGGTAAAACAAAAGAATCAATGAGCCTATAAAAGCATAGTTGAGCTTTATAAAAAACATCAGGATGCCGATGGATAAACTGATCAGCAGATAAGCAAATTTTCTTTCTGTGTGGTAGCGAAAAAGAAAAAACTGGAACATGAAGAGCAATTCCAACGTCAGATCCGGCAACAGGCTGAGCATCAAAACAGCATACATAGCCAGAAAAACACCGTACTTGTAAGGCTTGCATTTCTCTATCAAAAACTGAATAACATTGACCCACAATGCCATTTTAACCAGGTCGAATGCAAACAGCGCAGGTTTATTGGCAAAATGGTCTGCGCGCGTACTGAGCCATCCCAAGGGACCGTATGTAAATACCCAATCCTTTCCGAATATCAGCTTTTGATGATAGGCCTCGCTCAAACTAAGTGTCCAGCTCCAGTCCAATCCGATGGAAGGCGTATTCAGAAACCGTTCCGGCCAAAGCCAGTACAGACAAATAACTATGGGGACAAGGTGCCATCGAGAAGCGAACAGCGGGCGTTGTAAGAATTTCATTAAAATTGCGCAATTACACTGGGGGTCTGTCTGTTTCCCAAAATGCCGATGCGGAAAGGCAGTCGGGGTTCAGAAAAGGAAGCAATATAGACAAACTGCCGGTTCTGCGCAAGCCTGCTATTGCCTGCCTCCCGGACACTTTATCAAGCCCCCAACTAAAAAGCCGGCCTGGGATCAAATACCGGGCCGGCTTTCCAATAAAAAATTGGCTAAATATCGTTTATAAAGCAGGAGGGTTAAAAGAATTTGGCACGGTCATCAACGATCTTCGCGTGCTCACGGATGGCCTCATTCAGAATAAAGCTTGTGCTCTGCGTTACGTTCTGCGTAAGTTGTGACTTATACTGTGCATAGTCCGCTATAGGCGCAGCCTCGGTTTTATCCGCCAGCTGAATAATAAATACGCCATTCTCCCCTTTGAAAGGATTGGTTTTCTGTCCTTTTTTCAATCCGAAAGCACGTCCCATAGCTATCGGATCAAATCCCGCACTTGTCAGGAAGCCGGTCGCGAGGGAGACATTCTCTGCTTTCTCCACAAGGGCTCCTGCTCCGTACTTACCGGCCACAGCCTGCAGATTAGCCCCCTCTATCCCCTTCAACTTGGCAAGTATCTGCTCTGATTTTACCTGGTTCCTTACTTTGGCGGTAAGTTCCTCACGGAAATCATTTACTTTCACCTGGTCTTTGTCGGTTTTCCCGGTGAGTACAGCTACCACATATTGATTGGCTGTCTCAAACACTTTGGAAACATCATTCACATCCGTTTTATCAGAAAAAGCCCAGCGAACGATCTCACGTGCATCCTGCATGGCATTGACGTTAGAAGACGTTTCGGTCAGGCGATTGGCTGTCGCTTCGATCAGCTTGTCTTTCTTCACCTGCTCATCAAACAAAGCACTTGACTTTGCCGTAGTAGCGAAAAGATCAGCCTTTCTGTAAATCTCATCCCTTGTAGCCTGGCTTGGCGCGATGGTTTTACCGATGGTCGCGATGCGGTACAGGATATTGGATTTGGCATCTGTTACTTTGATGATATGAAAACCAAATTGGCTTTCCACGATGTGACCGACAAGTCCCGTTCCGGATACTGAAAACGCAGCATCCTCGAAAGGTTTCACCATGCCGCCGTTGTTCTGGAAATAGCCGAGGTCACCGCCCCTTTGTGCAGAACCATCCGCGCTGTTGGATGCCGCCAGCGCCTCAAAAGAAGCACCTCCCTGAATCTGGCGGAGAAGGCCTTCGGCGCGCTGTTTGGCGACAGCCTTTGCCGAGTCCGACTGGTTATCAGGGCGAATCAGGATATGACTTGCTCTGAGCGTAAAAAGAGAGTCACGTTTCGTCCCACCGTATTTATAAATAAAATAAGTGTCGCCTTCTCTGAACGGACCGAATACGCCACCCGGCACAAACGTCTTCACGGCTTCTTTCAACTGGTCAGTCATATTCGCATAAGACTGATAAAGCGGAAACTGCACGTCCGAATTCATTTTAGCAAAAGCAGAATCATTGGTCGCAGTAGACAATCCTCTGGCCAGAGATTTGATTTCGTTGTACAGAGACGCACTATCATCCTTGGCAGGCTGCACAGGAAAAGTTACGTATTTAATAGAACGGGTATTCACGCCCTTATACTCATCTTTGTGGCTTTTGAGGTAAGATTCCAACTGGCTGTCCGTCACCTTCACTGTGCTGTCCGGCACAGAATAAAAAGGCACATAAAGATAATCGAATGTAGCCTTGGAATTCTGAGCTATATATTCCTTTTCCGCCTCTGCTTTGGTGGCATAATTAGAACTACTCAACAGCAATTCATATTTCTGACGCAGACGATCTGCGCGAAGTCCGGTTTCGAACAAAGACCAGGACTGTTGCTGTTCCGGAGCCATTGTTTTCAGGCTTTTCAGATAATTAATAACAGCAGCTTTGTCAAAAACACCAGTTTGCGGATTGGTAAAAGCCTGCTGAATGGCCGGACTGATATGATTACCCTGAACCATATCTACCAGTTCATCGTCAGTCACTTCCAGTCCCAGTTTATCATACTGACCGGTGTAAGCATACTCTACAATAAGCTGATTCCAGGCCTGATCCCTCAGGGACGCCAGCTCCTGCTCTCCGGGCGCACGGCCGGTCTGAGCTTCATAATTCTGGCGCAACAAATCCATTTGCTGCTGAAACTGCTTGATATTGATGTCCTTTCCACCTATCTCACCGACGATCTGGTTATTCCCCCCGAAAAAAGATCCGGGTCCGAGAAGATCTCCTCCGACGATGAAAAGGATTAAGCTTACTGCAATCACCGTAACGGCTATGCCAGATTTTTCTCTGATTTTGTTAATTAATGCCATTTTAACTATTCAAAAATTCGACCCGCAAAATAAAGCCATTTATCACTACTATCCAAGAGCTTGCCCGCCAAAGCTGATTTAAAATTTATAACCGGCAAGTCCAGAAAGATGACCATCAATACGTCCGCCCTAGCTAACGCCTCTTAGTGAGGAAGATGAGCTTTGAAAATGACAAAAAAAAACGGTAACCCCGGGCTAAAAATAACCGGACTAATCCATGTACTTCAGGTTAAGATAATACAGGATGGAAAAAAAACCACTGGAAACGACACTTCCCAGACAGAGTACAAGTCCCAGCAGACCGCCTACAAGCGCAAGATGCCCCAGGAATACCGCAGCAATGCCACCCAGATAAATGTAAAAACCCTTTCTCCGGAGACTCCACATAAAGAATGCCCCAAAAAGAGTCATCGATTCGTAAACAATAAACACGACAGAGGAATTTCGGACGCTCTCAGGTGTAATGGCCTTTTTTATGGTTTCTACAAATGAATTAAGGGAGTCAGCCTCTCTCTCCGGATAATTACGCTCAATAAGCTCCTGTGCAGCATCATAAGCCTTATAATACATTTCCATCGCCTGCCCGGGATTCCAGAGCTGCTCAGAGCGGCTCCATAAGCCGGAAGTTGCACTTGAGAAGGTGAGAATACATAAAAAAATAAGAAAACGGGGACGTACCCGTTGCTGTTCATTCGTTTCAGTCATTCGTAAGAACGTATTTAAATCGGCGCAAATTTTGCATTTTTCCGCGAAACTTCAAAGATTTTTTGATTTATGATTTCATCTTCATATTTTTAATCAGCGGCTTCGCCTGTTTCTAATTTCCAACAATGGGTCATTCCGCTTTACACGCATCGCGTATTACATTTTAACTTCATAAAACACATTTACACATGAGTCTCCAAATCTTAAAAGACCGCATCATGAACCTGGTGGAATCCGATAATTCCCTCCAGGCTGTTGTTAAATTCAAAACTGACCAGGGCGTAGTTCTCGTTGATACCCGTACCCGTCCCGTTCAACTGACCGATGTAGACGGGGAATCGGATTGCACCTTCGAGGTTTCTGTGGACAACACGCTGAAGCTTTTGGACCGGGAACTGAATCCCATGACAGCCATGATGCTGGGCAAACTGAAAGTTAAAGGAGACATGGGCGTGGCTATGAAAATTGCACAGACCTTCGGCAACGCAAGTTAGTCGAAGGTGTCACCGCATCGGCGGACCGCCTGAGCTTGCCATCGCGAAACTATTTCTCAATCAGCAGGTTGTAACTAAAATCAAGTGGGTTCAGCGAAGTAAAAAGTTTTCTTAAAAACCCGGGATCATTCAGGTAAAAATTAAGGAAATTATCATGCCGTTCCTGAGCTCCTCCGCCTGGAAATAATTTTGCTCTCAGGCCAAGCAATTGATTAATTTGTGTTTCGTAATTCTTCTCATCGGCTTTTCTGATCCGCTTTTCCAGATTGTCTATGCTATTCAACAACTTGGCTTTTTCTGCGTTGACCAGGCCCTCGAGGCTTTTGTCTATCTGAACAGCTTTGGAAAGTATCTCCTGAAACACGGTATCCAGCGATGCTCTTTCGTCGCTAAGGTCAGGCTTTATGTCGGAAACCCCTTCTACGAAGCTCTTCCGGAGCTGGACGTCGCTTTTGAAAATATCTCCATAAGCCAACCCCAGTTTTTCGAAACGTTTCTTACAGGAACTGTTGATATAAAGGACGAAATTGCGGGGTATCAACATGGGAAAGGGCACCTGATAATGATCAAACATATCCTTCAACTGCATCCAATAAGGTATTTCGGAAGGCCCGCCTATATAAGCGAGATTGGGAAGTACAAACTCTTCGTACAACGGACGTAATACCACGTTGGGGCTGAAACGCTCCGGATGAGCATCCAGTTCAGCAGAAATTTCATCGCCTGTAAAACGAATGTCCGTATTTAGTACATGGAAGCCGGCTTCTTCTTTGACAATCCTCTCCCTAACTCCTTCCAAAAGGTAAAAAAGGTTCACCTCGCGCGGATTGACCGGACAATGGTAACCCATGGAAGCAATCTTCGCCGTAGTCCCGGCCACCAGGCCTGACGATGTGCGATTAAAAAGCTCCTCCTTCAGCACGGGCAGAAAAAGCCTTTTGAGCTCCGGTGCGTCAGGATCCAGACAAACCAGCCCTTCCTCTCCAAACAGCCCGTTCATGTAACATCGCACGGCATCTGCGAGTGTATCGTTCTCAAGATAGGCTTTGTCAAAAAAAGGAATACCCTCCGGGAGTTCAGAAAATACATCCTTCAGCCCCTTGGGTGATAACCTGCCCACCGCGCCGGATCCTTCCCTGACCCAGGTATGCGTCTTACCGAATAGATGGAAGGAAGCGATTTCATCAAAATCGTGATCCTCTGTTGCCATCCAGTAAAGAGGAACGAAATTATACTCAGGATATGCTTTTTTCAGCACTCTCGCCAGATTGATCGTGCTTACTATTTTGTAAATTACATACAAAGGCCCTGTAAAAATATTCAATTGATGGCCTGTAGTAACCGTAAATGTTCTTTCGGACAACAACAGAGAAAAGTCAGGCTTCTTCTCTTCG
Organism: uncultured Cytophagales bacterium; assembly: GCA_964488435.1. Classification (GTDB taxonomy): domain Bacteria; phylum Bacteroidota; class Bacteroidia; order Cytophagales; family Spirosomataceae; genus JBEBSO01. The sequence continues at coordinate 11,340 of CAZAVR010000069.1, forward strand.
CCTGCATACTGCCTGTTCAGCACATCCACCAACACTTGCCGCTTCTCTTTCCCGAAGCTATGCCTGGATTCGATGGCCCGCACGGCGTTCCCGACCGTAGGAAATACGGAATAAAAATCAGCCAGGCGCGGATCCTGATCCAGATAGTCAACCAGCAGAGAGGGAAAGAGTCCCGTTTCCCTCAAATCAAGGGACTGATGTAAAACAGCCGAATCACTTTCGGAGGTTCCAGGTAAAGCAGAGATCATGTTCATACTGTCATCATAAACCATTACTTCGCCTTTAAAGTTCGCAGGCCCCTATTACTTTGCAAAGGCCGTCTTCTTAGCCCACTCTGTAAAAAAAGCAAGAGATTCGGGGTTGCGGAGCGTGTCTTTACCCACCACTTTATCCACCTGTTCCCCCTGGAGAATCTTCTTCACCGGAGCCTCCATTTTTTTCCCACTGATGGTGTAGGGAATGTCTGGCACCGCCACCACTTCGTCGGGTATATGCCTCGGAGTATATTGGGTACGTAAGGCCCCGGCCATTCGCTTTTTCAGGTCATCTGTAAGCTCTGCATTTCCTCTCATCACCACGAAAAGGGTCATTTTCCCTTCTCCGTTCCCGTCTTCCGGGTAAACCACAAGGCTATCCTGTACTTCGCCGAACTGATCGATAACAGAATATATTTCCGCAGTACCGATACGAACGCCACCTCTGTTCAGCGTAGTATCCGAACGACCATAAATGATGACGGAGCCCCTGGAGGTAATTTTAATCCAGTCGCCATGGCGCCACACATTCGGATACATCTCAAAATAAGACGCACTGTATCTCTTGTTTTCCGGATCACCCCAGAAATACACGGGCATTGAAGGCATAGGTTCGGAGATGATCATCTCACCCACCTGATTGATCACCGGTTTGCAGTTTTCGTCGTAAGCCTCCATCTTGCAGCCCAGCATCCTGCATTGAATTTCTCCGGCATACACAGGTAAAAAAGGAGAGCCGCTTACGAAAGCGCTGCAGATATCCGTACCTCCGCTGAGGGAAATAAGCCAGACATCCTTGCGTACCTGCTTATAGATCCACTCATAGACCTGAGCGGCAAGGGGTGAGCCGGTAGATCCGATAGTCTGGAGATACTTCAAACGCTCCCCCGGTATTTTTACTTCGTCTTTCATGCAGGCAGCAAAATAAGCAGCACCGCCGCCGAAATGTGTAATTTGTGCTTTCTCTGCCAGCGTCCACAGACTCTCCCTGTCCGGATAAGACGGTGAGCCGTCATATATAACCAGGGTTGCCCCGGTCAGCAGGGAACTTACGGCATAGTTCCACATCATCCATCCCGTGGTCGAGTACCAGAAAAATCTGTCGCCCGGTTTCACATTCTGATGAAAAACGAGTGCCTTTAAATGCTCCAGCAGACATCCGCCCACACTATGCGTGATGGCCTTCGGTTTACCCGTCGTGCCTGACGAGTAAAGGATCCAGATAGGATGCGAGAAAGGTACCGGAAGAAACTCCAAAGGAGCCGAATCAGCCAGAAGTATATCTTTCCATGAAACCGTTCCCTCCATTTCAGCATCAGTATCCAGATAAGGAACAAGCACTACCCGCTGAACGCTCGGCAGGCAGCTGACAAGCTCTGCGAGTTC
>CAZAVR010000070.1:0-510 GCA_964488435.1 uncultured Cytophagales bacterium
GGTGCCGATGCGGACGGCCTGGCTGCCGGAGTGCTCTCCACGTTAGCCGACTTATAAACAATGAGCCGCTGGCCTATTTCCAATTTGTCGTTCGTGGTAAGCTTATTGAGCCTCAGAAGCTCGTCGATAGAAAGGTTAAATAAACGAGAAACACTGTAATAGGTCTGACCTTTTTCTACCGTATGGTACTTAATACTTTCCCTGCCGGTACGTCATTACATCGGGTAAGCAGAGGAGAGACTCTTTACAGTATTTCCCGTAAATATGATCTCTCTATTCACGACCTCGCCCGATTAAACGGATTGAGTATTAGTGATAAAGTAGTGGTAGGTCAGGAGATTATGGTAAGAGAACGTTCTGCATCGGCGGGACAGCCTCAGACTGAGCCTGCCCGGGCTCCTTCTTCCAATGGTAGAATCATCACCCATACGGTGAATCGGGGAGAGACCCTGTTTAGTATATCCCAGAAATACAATGTGAGTACTGTGCTGTTACGGGAAATACTGTAAA
>CAZAVR010000070.1:520-1035 GCA_964488435.1 uncultured Cytophagales bacterium
CGTATTCCCAATCAATAGTTGAAACCTGGGTTATGATATTGATAGAAAACACCTGTATCAGCGATGATATTGCAGATCAGTTCTTCGTTTGTAACATTGAAAAATGTAAAGGTGCGTGTTGTGTGGAGGGAGATTCGGGCGCGCCTTTGGAGGAGGAAGAGTTGCAGATTCTGAAGGATATTTATCCCTTGGTGGAGCCTTATTTATCTGAAGATGGGAAGAAAGCCATAGCGGAACAGGGCGCTTTTACGGTAGATCCGGATGGAGATCATGTAACGCCCATTATCGGTGGGAGGGAATGTGCCTACGCCTATTACGACGAGAAAAGTGTTCTGAAATGTGGCATTGAGGCCGCATTTCTCGACGGAAAAACAGACTTTAAAAAGCCCATTTCCTGCCATCTCTATCCTATACGGGTCACGAAGTATGAACAATTTCACGCGCTTAATTATGATCGTTGGAGTATTTGTAGCCCGGCGTGCTCTTTTGGGAAAGATCTGGGTGTGCCCGTTTAT
>CAZAVR010000070.1:1070-12934 GCA_964488435.1 uncultured Cytophagales bacterium
AATTTCTGAAAGAACCGTTGATACGTGCCTATGGGGAAGGGTGGTATAGCGAGTTGGTTGAAGAGATCGAATCGTCTCCCTTACCAGATGCCGCAGACTGACTTCTTTTCAGATGTATATGAAGTGGTCAGGCTGGTGCCCAGGGGGAGGGCAACTTCTTACGGAGCTATTGCGTCGTATCTCGGGTCACCGAAGAATGCCCGCGTTGTAGGCTGGGCAATGGGAGCATGTACGGGTGTATTGAATGTGCCGGCCCACAGAGTGGTCAATAGCAAAGGTGTTCTGAGTGCAAAGGCCCAATTTGGCCCTGGTGACGAGATGAGCCGAATGCTTCAGGCTGAAGGGGTCCAAATAGAAAATGATCAGATTTTGAATTGGAAGGAGATCTTTTGGGATCCTTCAGAAGAGCTTTAAGTCTTTCTGTTGTACCGTCTTTCTAAATTGTTAACTTTTCATTCCGGTAGCCAACCCGCGTCAGGGTAAGTCCTTTGGCAGGCGCCTGAGCTCCCGCTTTCTTCCTGTCTTTTGAGAGTATGATCCGTCTGAAGTCTTCAACGGATATTTTTCCGGTTCCGACCTGCAGGAGTGTGCCCACTATCGCTCTGACCATTCCCCGCAGGAACCTATTCGCCTGAATATTGAAAATAAGCGCGTGTTCTTCCTGAACCCACTCAGCTTCCGTGATAGCGCACAGGAAAGTCCTTACATCCGTTTTTACTTTACTGAAACACTCAAAATCGCTGTATTGCATCAGCAGCGCAGCGGCTTCATTCATTCTTCCGACATCAAGTTCCCGGGTCATCAGGTAGGAGGTATCGCTTGTAAATGGATTTTTACGCCGGGAAATGCGATATTGGTAGCGCCTGAAATCCGCGACAAAGCGAGAATTGAGGTCGTCCGGTACTGAGAAAATGCGGTGGATGGCTATATCTTGAGGGAGGAGCGAATTGAGCCTGCCTGTCAGCAGATCCAGGTCATGACCAGTTTCAAGATCGAAATGAGCAAATTGCTGTTCAGCATGTACGCCGGTGTCAGTGCGGCTGCTTCCTGTGATCGTGACGGTCCGGCGCAGGACTATTTCCATCGCTTCTTCCAGTACCTGCTGCACGGCCACTGCGTTGTTTTGTCGCTGCCATCCGTTGTATCGGGTTCCTTTGTAACTTAATTCGATGAAGCAGCGCATGGCAATCCCGGGAGTTAAAGCGGACAGTTTCGCAAAAATATCCTATTTTGATTTAAGGTTTGCAATAAGTACGTTAACTTTGATGCCTTAGCCGAAAAAACGATAAATATTGGCGGTGCATACCATGAAATGATGCATGGCGCTGCATCTCATATTTTGAAGCGCGCTGGTGATGAGTTTCAGGTAACTGCAGCATTTTATACTATATAATACATGAACGCTGAAGAAGGAAAAGAAGAAAGAGGACTCAATTTTCTTGAGGAAATTATAGAGGATGATATCCGTGAAGGCAGGGTTCAGGAGCAGGTTCTCACACGGTTTCCCCCGGAGCCTAACGGGTACCTGCACATAGGGCATGCGAAGTCTATCTGTCTCAATTTCGGACTTGGTAAGAAATTTGGCGGGGCCACTAACCTCAGGTTTGACGATACAAATCCTGTAACGGAAGATACTGAGTATGTAGAATCTATTAAAAATGATATCAGGTGGCTTGGCTTCAACTGGGAGAAGGAGTGCTATGCGTCCGATTATTTCGATCAGCTTTATGAATATGCTGTTTTACTGATTGAGAAAGGACTAGCCTACGTGGAAGACGCTTCCTCAGAGGAAATAGCCGCCATGAAGGGTACACCTACCACCCCGGGAGTCGAGAGTGTCTGTCGTTCGCGTAGTGCAGAGGAGAATCTGAGGCTGTTCGAAGGAATGAAAAATGGTGAGTTCGCGGAAGGAAGCAGGGTTCTGCGGGCCAAAATAGATATGGCTTCTCCCAACATGCATCTGCGTGATCCGCTGATTTACCGTATCCGGTATGCCGAGCACCACAGGACGGGGAATAAGTGGTGTATTTATCCGATGTATGACTTCGCGCATGGCCAGTCTGATTCTATCGAGAAAATTACCCATTCAGTCTGTACGCTTGAGTTTGTACCGCATCGTCCTTTGTATGACTGGTTTATCGAGAGGCTCGGTATATTTCCTTCCCGGCAATACGAATTTGCAAAGCTTGCCTTGAGTTATACGGTGGCGAGCAAGAGAAAGCTTCTGCAACTGGTTAATGAAGCACATGTGGCGGGCTGGGACGATCCGCGAATGCCGACGATTTCGGGAATGCGGAGAAGAGGGTATACTGCGGCGGCTATCCGTGACTTTTGTGAGAGAATCGGCGTTGCTAAGCGTGATAACCTCATAGATATTGGTCTACTGGAGTTTTGTGTAAGAGAAGATCTCAATAGAATAGCCACCAGAAGAATGGTAGTGCTGGATCCGCTAAAGGTGGTGATTACCAACTTTCCGGAGGGGAAAACCGAAATGTGCCTCGGTGAGAACAATCCTGAGGATATGGCATCAGGCTCGCGTGAGATTCCATTGACCAGGGAGATCTTCGTGGAGCGGGACGACTTTATGGAAAATCCCCCGAAAAAATACTTCCGGCTTGCTCCAGGTAAGGTGGTCAGGCTGAAAAGTGCTTATATCATTCAATGTGACGAAGTAGTCCGCGATGAAGACGGCGAAGTTAAAGAGCTGCGGTGTACTTACTTTGATAACAGCAAGAGCGGAGAGGATGTGTCCGGCATAGTAGCAAAGGGTACGTTGCACTGGGTCTCTGCCCGGGAGAGTGTGCCGGTAGAGGTAAGGCTTTATGACCGGCTGTTCAGGGTGGAAAATCCGGCGTTAGAGGAGGGCGACTTTAAGGAATATATAAATCCGGATTCACTTCGGGTGATTACCGGGTATGCTGAACCTGCCTTAAGTGGAACCCATTCCGGTGATTTGTTTCAGTTTCTCCGATTGGGTTATTTTTGCACCGACGTACAAAGCTCACCGGATAAGCTTGTATTTAACCGAACGGCAGGGCTGAGAGACAACTGGTCAAAGCAGGTCGACAGGTAGCACAATGCTGTGACATAAAAAAGGAGATTTCTGTGCCGTGGATATCTCCTTTTTTTATACCCTTTTACATCCATCCCCGAAAACAGCCTCATTTCATGCGTTGGATCCATTGGTCATATTTGCCATGAATTTCCTTTAATAAAGTGGTAGCTTTATATAATTGGGTGCTTTTTTGAGTATGTGAACCTTCAAGAGACTGTGGGAGAACCCACAACGCACCGGGGCTTGCGCTTGACCCGAGCAACTTTCGCAGGTTTTTTTTTCGATAAGTATTTTTGATCCCGGTGACACGAATTATTCGCAAAGGGTATTTGAATATTTGAATTTCTTTATAACTTTACAATTTAGTATGCTTGCATACCAATGTATAATTAGACTTAAACAGTTCCTTAACCATGAATGCATATATCGTAACAGGATACAGAACGGCGGTAGGAAAAGCACCAAAAGGAGGGCTTCGTTTTACCAGGCCTGATGATTTGGGAGCTATCGTGATTAAACATCTTCTTTCTCAGGTGCCCGAGCTGGATCCCGCTTTGGTGGACGATGTAATTGTAGGCAATGCTGTACCAGAAGCTGAGCAGGGGATGCAGATGGGGAGGTATATTTCACTTCTTTCTCTTCCTCAGAATGTTTCCGGAATGATCGTAAACCGTTATTGCGGGTCAGGTGTGGAGGCGATTGCGATTGCTTCGGCAAAGATTCACGCAGGTTTGTCAGACTGCATTATTGCCGGCGGCACGGAATCGATGTCGTTGGTGCCTGTAATGGGATGGAAAACTGCGTTGAACTATGAAATAGCACATAGTCATCCAGAGTACTATCTTAGTATGGGGCTTACTGCAGAACAGGTTTCGAAGGATTTTCAGATATCCAGGGAGAGGCAGGATGCATTTTCGTATGCATCTCATCAGAAGGCGTTGCTTGCCCAGAAGGAAGGGAAGTTTGCCGGAGAGATTGTGCCGGTTCCCGTGACGGAGACCTACTTTGACGCTGGTTCCGGAACAAAAAAAACACGTACCTACCATTTTAGTCAGGATGAAGGTCCCCGGGCTGATACGACATTGGAAGCGTTGGCCAGGCTGAAGCCTGTATTTGCCGCCGGTGGGACGGTGACTGCAGGAAATTCATCGCAGACTTCTGACGGAGCGGCTTTTGTACTTGTGGTGTCCGAAAGGTTTCTCAAGCAGCTGAACGTAAAACCTGTCGCGAGGATGATGTCCTATGCCACTGCAGGTGTTGATCCGCGTATCATGGGGATAGGACCGGTGGCGGCGATACCAAAGGCCGTGAAGGCCGCCGGAATTTCTTTGAATGATATACAGCAGATCGAGCTGAATGAAGCCTTTGCTGCGCAGGCACTGGCTGTTATACAGGAGCTGGATATTGATCCTTCCATCGTTAACCCCAACGGAGGCGCTATTGCCATCGGGCATGCCCTGGGGTCTACAGGAGCGAGACTTTCCGTACAGCTCTTAAACGAGATGAGGAAGCGGAATCAAAAATACGGGATGGTAACCGCTTGTGTAGGTGGAGGGCAGGGAGTAGCCGGTATTTATGAGCTGCTGTAGCCGTTAGATAGCTAAAAAAGGCACCCGTAAGAGGTGCCTTCAAAACATAACAAATCATCAATTGCACTAAAAGCCCCATGGTTTCAACCCTTCCGGATGTATCAGGCTAAGTCTGACAACGTTAAAGATGTGGTTGGAACCAGCTTTTTTACGATTCCCGTCAGTTTTTTATACCTCCCGGTAAAAATTCAGATATTCCTTTGCGGCTTTTTCCCAGGAGAATTGCTTCGAGTGATTTATAACTTCTTCTGATTTGTCTTTTTTCATGAAATCAGCCAAACCTTCATTGGTGACAGAACTAATGTGTCCGGGATCGAAGTTTTCAAAATAATAGGCCAAATCACCCCCTATTTCCGGAAGACTAGTGAGCTTGGAGAGGAACACGGGCTTTCCGAATCGCATCGCTTCAATCACCGGCAAACCGAAACCTTCGGCAAGTGACGGAAAAGCGAAAGCCGCGCAGTGTTTATAGTACCATAGCAGTTCGTCATTCGTGATAGCCCCCGTAAAGTGGACGCGCTCGGATACCCCCAGTGCTTTCGCAGTTTTTTCTATTTTTAATCGGTAGTTATCCTCTATAGTAATACCTGATATGACGAGATTTACTTCGTTGTCAAGAAGCATGGCTGGTAATACATGGAAATTTTTTTTGGTTCCGATGGTCCCAAGTGTAAAAAAGAATGGCGTAGGCGGCACATATCTTGGCAGAGGAGTACTGTCAGCATTCTTCACTTTGCAGCCGTTGTAAATTACTTTTACTTTCTCTTTAGCCACTGAGGTGCATCGCAGGAGCTCGTCTTTTACAAAATTGGAAATAGCTACCACGCCATCTGCACGTGCCAGCTTTTTTTCCAGAGCCCGCATCAGTTTTTTTTCTTTGGAAGGGTCTTTTCCTTCGTACAGAAAATTAAGATCATGCACCGTAAGCACAATTTTGCCCTTCGAATTATATGGGAAGTAGTCCGTTCCCTGAAAGGTGGAATGCCAGAGATCATAACTTCCGTTGTATGGCATGCGCAGTTTATGAAGGGAAGATTGTTTCATCACCCTTGCCGGAGCAGGGAATGGGATTCTGGGTGGGGCATAAAATCCGAGATCAAATTCAACGGGATTCCGCTGATCAAGAAGCGCTCCTCCCAGATGTTGGCAGAAATAATACAGACCGGTGAACTCATACTTCATCCGTTCAGCATCAAAGATGATTGTTTTCATTTTTTGTCGTGTCAGGTTTATAAATCGTGTTTCTTCTTTATTTAATTCGCGGTATGGATGCTTATTCGAAATTGAGAATCAGTTGGTTTGCTGGGATACCAGCATGTCATGCGGTATTTCCTCCGGCATAGGGCGGTCTCTGCGTTTCTGTCCCAGCGCCATGTCCATAATGTCAAAACCATTTTCAGTCTCGAAATGACGGTTGAACATGCTGGTAGCATGCCTGCTCAATTGCGCAAGCAAAGCAGGGGAGTTACACAACGCCATGATATGCGCAGCAAACTCTTCGGCGTTATGCCCGACGATGCAGCCGTTGTTGGTTTTATCCGGGAGCCCGATAACGCCATCCGGAGTACTGACTACGGGCAGGCCATGCGCCAGTGCTTCTACTGTTTTTACTTTTATCCCTGTGCCGCCAAACATAGGGCTCATGGCTATACGCGACTGCTGATAATACACTGTGGTGTCTTCGGCAAAGGGTATTTTGGTGACATTAGGTAAGTTTTCCGGAATATGGTCGCCAATACTGCCGATGATACATATTTTTATAGATGGAGGCAGGAGCGGATACACTTCCAGGAAAAACCAATTGATGGAGAGAATATTGTGTTCATTATGGCTGGCGATGTAAATCAGATCAAATTTACGTGCCTTTTCCGGTTGAAGATCAGGCTGATCCTGCATCATGGGTACAATACGGTGATCAGCTGTTGTAAATTGCCTGAACAAGTAGTTTTCTTCCACTGAAAGCGACCATATTTCGTCAAAGTACGAAAGCCTCCTCATCTCTTCTGCAAAGGCAGCTCCCAGCCGGAACCCTTTTTTCTTTTTGATTTGAGAAGTTATAAAATCGTGCGTATCTATGATGAGTCTCGCCGAACCTGTAAACGGGTTGTCTTTAACAAGCGTCGCCCAGGTGGTATAGCTTATGATGATATAATCATACCGCTCCTCCCTCAGAAGTTGATTGAATTGACTTTGAAGCAGCTGAGTATTGTTATCCGGAAGTGGGGGAGGCAAAACCATAAACTTGTGCTTACGTATATATTCCGGAATTTTGTATCCGAATACATAAGACAGAAGATTGCGTTTATTTCCTTTCCGATCAAAAACATGAAGACCAATATTGGGAAACCGGTTCCTGAAGTTGATAGCATCCGTTTCTGTCCATCCTCCCCAGTTCTTTTCAGACACAAAATCCAATTCAATATTGGGTCTTGAGGCAAAGTATTCAAGTAACTTGAACGCCCTCATTTTGTTCCCGGCATCCCTTCTCACTGGGCTGTCAGGCATAAAAAACAGAATTCTTTTTCTGTTACTTTTCATCGGATGGTGTTATTTAGTCGTGTTCGAATCAAAATTTAGTGATTCTGAGCAAAAATATCATGCTCAGCCCGAATTATTTCAGGAGATATCTAAAAAATACAATAAAAAAAGAAAAATACAGAGATTCCGTTGCTTGCTGAAGTATCAGCAAATTCTTCGGAACTCATTCATGAAGGCGTTTTGACGGGATGCGTTATTGATTAAACGTAAGCCCGTGCAAAAAGTTGCGCGGGCTGAAAAAAAATGCAGAAAATTTTCAATTTAAAGCTTTACAATTCTCTTGCGTGTCACCAATTCACCACTCCTGACCTCCAGAATATATATTCCCGGGTTAAAATGACGAATGTCTAAAGGGAATTTCTCAGCGTGGCCGGATTTATAGAATTTTCCAGAAAATGTGGTTACCCCGCTAATATTATACAATTTCAGTTGCAGTTCCCCACTTTGCGCATTGTCGACGGCGATTTCGAAATAGCCTGTACCGGGATTGGGATTCACTGTCACTTGATTATCAAAAACAGAGGCCGCTACAGGCTCGTTGCCGGTAACCGTTACATTTCTGACGAAAATAGTTACCGTTGCACTGTCCAGGCACATGTCTGCTCCCGATCCCTTCACTTTGTAAGTAGTGTTTTGTGACGGACGGGCCACTACCTGCGGGCCAAGCGCCGTATTCAGGTTGGTTTCAGGTGACCAATAGTAGATGCCGGCCCCACTGGCCTGTAGTGTTACTGCTTCGCCGGGATAAATGAACAATTTGTCTGTTGAAAGATTGACCGAAGGTTTTATGCCGACGTAAGTGGAGATATCATGGGCAACCACCAGACCATTTCTTCGCAGATAGAGATCCCATTCTCCGGTCTGGTCCTGTTCCCATGCAGTACCTTTGATTCCATCTTTGGTCGTATGAATGGCAAGGGAGTCTCCCTGGTATTTCAGTTCGATGCCCACATGGTAAGGCCTGCCAAACAGGGGTACCTCTCTGTCGAAAACAACCTCGGTTCTGCGATTGGCCGCGACATCAGCCAGAATGGTTCGTAGCGGGACTTGTTTTACTTCAACAATCGTTCCGGGACCGCCCTGATAACCTCTTGCATTCCATACAGTGACATTGACGGTAGCTTCAGAATTGGCTCCGTCTTTTACGAATGCTTTTCCGAAATGAATGGACGTACCGCTCATAGAAGTATAACCGAGCTTGTTTTCAAAGAATTCGGAGATAGCGGTGATTTTTCGTCCATTTTGGCCGGAGATATATCCTTTCCCGGATGCCGCATCACGAAGTAATACAGCTGATCCGGTGAAGTTGATGTCTTCATTACAGGTTCCGCCTGCGAGAACTTCGATATATTCCGGGCGGGTGAGCGTATTGCCTTCATTTTCTTTCCTTACTGTAAGCGTCACCGCGTATTTTCCGGCAACTTCGTAAGTTACGACCGGGTTTCGGGCAGTAGAAGTTTCTGGTTTTCCTCCGGGAAAAGTCCAAAGCCAGGATGTAGGGTTGCCACTTGACCGATCCGTGAACTGGATCTCTGTATTAAGCAGGGTGACAAATTTATCGGCGACGAAATTGGCCGCCAGAGGACCTGCGACCACACTGCCGCAAACATCCGATTGCAAAAGTGTAGCTCTGCGGTCTGCAAATTCCATTACCGTACGCATTCTTGTCTTTTGGTCCCTGGTGAATATGTTCATGCAGCCATCGCTGGTATAGTCCATGTAGTTTTCCACCATATTGGTATTCCCGGCACCACAGCTTTGTTTTCCTGTAGGGCAGCCGGTATTGGCTTCGGCCGCCGGCGGCGTATCATCACAATAGTCATTGCCGCAGTTTGCGTCTCCCCAGATATGCCGTAGTCCAAGCCAGTGTCCGGTTTCATGGGTAAGCGTTCTTCGTCCCCCGCCGAAAGCCTGACTTGCCACGATGACGCCATCCGTGTTGGCACTGGGGCGGCTGTCGCCGAGACCGGATAATGTGGAATTGAACGGGAACTGGGCATATCCGAGCAACTGACTACTCCCGGTAGAAGCGATGTTAAAAACCCAGATATTGTAATATTTGTCAGGATTCCAGATGGTCTGTGCCTTGTAGTTTTCCATGGCATCACGATCCCAGTTTGCCCTCCCGCCGTTTAAACGTTCAATCCCTTTTTCGGTCATGGGTTGCCCGTTCGGATTGATGATCGCTGTGCAGAATTCAATTTCTATGTCTGCCCGTCTGGACGCCCAATTATCGCCGGAGGGAATATTCCGGTTTCTGAAGTCGTCGTTCAAGGTGTTCAATTGGGCTGTTATTTGTGCTCCGCTGATGTTTGCTCCGGCTCCCACGGATTCACCGTTATGAACCACGTGTACGATCACCGGAATCGTTATGACTGCTGCCTCCATACGGCCGGATTGTTCCAACGCCTTTCTCTCTGCAATTTTTCGCTGCAAATGTTTTTCGAAATCATCCAGGGGGCCTAGCTGAGGAAATTTCCTGCGCAATGCCGCATCGGCAGCCATGGTTCCACATTTATCTTCCTCCGAATGCTGAGCGAAGAGTGGTTCTGACATGGTCATTAGCAGAAGAATCAGGAAAATATATCTAAATACGTTCATCGTCAATATTTTATAGCTGTAGGAAAGCTCTGGGTTACTGTGCGCTTAGTGTGATCCGGTAGCTGATATCGGACGGGTCAGCGAAGAGTTTGGACTCATATAACTCCAGTACCAATTCCTTTTCAGTTAATTTTTTTATCACATAGGGGAATTCATAGATGTCTCCAAATAAGAAAAGAGAGATAGGTAGCGCTGCTACAAGTGTGGCGCTGGCCGTCTGGTATTCCCATACATCCTCAAACAAAACATCTTCCTCGGTAGCAGGATTACATTTGGTGGCGCCATTGGTATACTCAAATTTTTTTTCACTGTTGGCATAAAATACATAAGCATCGTCTCTGCGACACGAATTCGGTACGAAAACATTGAAATTTCGGTAAGGGTTTATTTTCCCTTCATCCATCACCTCAATAAGCTGTATGACCCAGGTTTTTTTGTCTTTCCCCGTTAAAAGCTCGGTGACAGTCAACGGTTGCGGGCTATATTTTTCACTGCACCCTCCCAGTGAGAGTAAAGCAATCAGGACTACCGAAATGTATTTCGACATATACATGAGCGTATGGTACTTTTGACTAATTCTGGTTCTATTGTATTTTTGGCGTGTAGATAATGGGTGGCAGCGATTCCTCATTGTCCCCGTCTTTTAGTTTCAGATTTACCGTAATGATCCGGGTCCGTGAATCCCAGTTCCCATTGCCATAGAGCGTATCTCCTATGTACTCATTGTATTGGCGCGGAATTGTAATCGTGTTGTCACCATTGTCTTTGAAAGTGAACCTCGGCTTATAAGCGTTGTATATAAAAAAACCCACGTTCCAATTACTGACTGTATAATTGTTGCAATCGTTACTGGTAAACGCTATGTTCTCAAATTCTTCAGGATAGCCTTGGAGTGTGCCCGTGTATGTACCTCCAAAAAGACAGTCATCATCAATGGTCATAACCAGGCTTTTGCCCAACAGAGAGTTTTTGCCTGCCCCAACTTGTATTGCATCCGTTCCGTCGCCTTTGAGAGCAGTCATCAGTGTGAGAGTCATTTGTTGAGAGCCAATGACGTTATTCGAATTGTTGACAAGTCTCATTCTGATGATACCGAAATATTCGTTTGCGGGTATAGTTACAGAACCTTTTGTTCCTTCTATGACATAATCCCGTCCCTCCCGGGCTGTTCCGTTGATGATATAACTTACTGTTACCGGATGAGGCTGTGGCTTGCCTACTACATGCACTTTTATTTCGATGGGTTGCCTGTAGCTTTCTTTAAAGGACAGGGTAGTGTCGGTAAACCGTACAAAGTCCGGACCGTCATAAGTTATTAGTTTATCCTCGCAGGAAAACATAACGACAAGAGACATGCAGATACTTAAAACAAGAAAACCTTTCAACATACAAAGTGTATTTTTATGTTCGCTGAATAGCTCAACGAAAGTTTTTGTTCAATTTCAATAGCCGGGGTTTTGGTTTCCCTTCAATGCAGGGTTTCTCTGAATTTCAGTTTGAGGAATGGGCCAAAGTTCGTATTTGGCGTTCCAGTTAGGAACAGAAGCCATCACATTGGCAATTCTGCCGGTTCTTTTCAAGTCATACCAGCGATGTCCTTCGTAAGAGAGTTCATAAAAGCGTTCCTGCTCAATACCGAGTAACGCATTGTCCCGACTTGTAAAGCTGACCTCAGGAGCTTTTGCTCTTCTCCTTAGTACATTGATATCTGAAGTAGCACTATTAGCCCCCGCAAAGAAGTTTTGGTTAGCACGGGCCTCTGCACGGATCAGGTATTGTTCAGCCAACCTGAATAGTGTGATGTTGTTGTTTGATTCGTCGGAAGATCCGTACTTACGAATACTCCATCCATTGTCCGTGCCCGTTTGTTTTATTGGGTCGAATCGTATCGTGTTCCACCGAGTTCCAGCAGCACCAGACAATAACTGTATAACAGCTGTATTAGAGGGTATCACCTCTCTTCTCCCGACAAACATATTATTTAGTCCGAAAGTTGCCGTTCCAGGATCATCACTTGATGTATTGGCATAGGATAATTCCAGTATACATTCCGAGTCAAACTCAGTACTAATTACTCTCTG
>CAZAVR010000071.1:0-12862 GCA_964488435.1 uncultured Cytophagales bacterium
ATAGCCTGCTTCAATCGCCTGATTTTCAAGCAAGCGGCTTCAAAGCACTGCCTCAGCGCGAAGGGTTCTGGCAGCGGCTCAGAGGCACTATGGGGCGGAACATTCAATGGGATCAGCAGGACATAATCGACTGAAATATTGCGGCCTTCATTTAAAAAATCGCATCTTTGCCTCCACAATAATCACGAGCACCAATCTATCCATTTAATAAGCAGGTAAATTCCCGGTTAATCCCAATGAAAAAAGAACTTTCAGCCCTTGATGCAAAATTTGAAGCTCAGAAAATCGCTTTTGCCCCCCCTCTATTTCCAGGCAGTAGTTTCCCTGCGTGAACTGGGCATTCTGGAGGAAATCGGCAGACACAGAAATGGCGTCAAAGCAGAAGATATCGTCAAAGCCACTCAGGTTTCGGACTATGGCGTGGGCATTCTGCTGGAAGCGGGGGAAGTGATCGATATTATATCGAAGTCGGAAGACGGACTTTACAAATTGACCAAAACCGGCTTTTTCATTGCCAAAGATCAAATGACCGGAATAAACATCAATTACACCAACGATGTGTGTTACGACGGCGCGAAGTTCATGAAGGAAAGCATTCAGAACGGAAAGCCTGAAGGTCTGAAAACCCTCGGCAGCTGGTCTACAATCTATGAAGGCCTCACGCAGCTTCCGGGAAAAGCAAAAAAATCATGGTTCGATTTCGATCATTATTATTCTGATGGCGCGTTTCCTTCGGCGTTGCAGATCGTTTTCGAAGAAAAGCCCGGGACGATATTTGATATCGGGGGCAATACCGGAAAATGGGCGATAGCCTGCTGTAACTTCGACCACGAAGTCAAAATAAAAATTCTCGACTTACCGGGACAATTAAAGGTGGCAAAGGAAAATGCGGAAAAGGAAGGCTTTGCTGACAGGATCAGTTTTCATCAGATCAACCTGCTTGATCCTACCCAGCTGATACCTCAGGGAGCCGATGTCATCTGGATGAGCCAGTTTCTGGATTGCTTTTCTAACGCAGAAATTCTGAGTATTCTTAAAAATGCCCATCAGGCCGCGAGCGACGAGACAATTCTCTACATTCTCGAACCGTTCTTTGATAACCAGGCCTATGATGCAGCCACTTATAGTCTTGTGGCTACATCACTGTACTTTACAATTATGGCTAACGGAAACAGTAAAATGTACAGCATACAGGTGATGAAAGACCTGGTACGAGATGCGGGATTTGAAGTAGTAGAGACTTACCCGCTCATTGGTGACAGCTACCATTCCATTCTCAAGTGCAAAAAAAGCAGGTAGATACCCCTGCCTGCCTAAACAGAGGTGTATGACTTTTTCAAGATTGATCGGGCTATTGCTGATCGCGTTCTGGCTTTTTATACCAGCAGGTAAAACCGGGGCACAGGACAAAAAAAGTGTCTATAAGCTATTGAGCTCTAATTCGCTGAGTGACGTAAACCAAATGCTGGACAAGCTCAAGACGAACCCCGGCGGGTCTGCTAATGCTTTCAGAGGCACCCTGATGATGAGAAAAGCACACCTGGTAAAAGGACCCGGGCAAAAACTGAGTGAGTTTAAAAGTGGGGCAAAATTACTGGAAAGCGAAATAGACAAAAATCCGGGCGAGGTCGAATTCAGATTTTTGCGCCTGATCATACAAGAAAACGCACCGCGAATTCTTAGCTACAGCGATAATATCGAACACGACAAAGAAATGATCATAAAAGGGTTTGGCAAGTTGGACGAAGATCTGAAAACAGAAATAAGAAATTATGCAAAACGGTCTAAAGTCCTTCCTGCGGAGCAACTTAACTAAAAAATAAACGCGAAGAAAAACCTAATCCGCTATTGTCTGTGAAAGTATTAGCTATCAATTTTTCTCAAACGGGACAGTTGGATGAAATTATCGAGACCTTCCTTCGTCCTTTTGACAAAGGCATGATTGACAGGGTTAAACTGCGTCCCGCGAAGGAATATCCTTTTCCTTGGCCGACGGGAGAATTTTTTGACGAGATGCCCGAAACAGTACTGGAAGAGGGCGTCGAACTAAGTCCGTTTCATCTTGGATCTGAACGCTATGATCTTATCATTCTCGGATACCAGCCGTGGTTTCTGTCCCCTCCTCCTGTGATCAGCTCTCTGCTCAGAAACGAGGAATTTCTGAAAAGACTGAACGGGACTCCTGTCATCACCATGTCGGGATGCAGAAATATGTGGATCAATGCGCAGGAAAGTATCAAAGCCGGAATAAAAAAAGGCGGAGGAAAACTGGTAGGCAACCTGCCGTTGGTAGACAGAGCCCAAAACTATGTGAGCCTCGTGACCATTCTATACTGGCTTCTCAACGGTAAAAAAGATCGGAAATGGGGATTGTTCCCCGCTCCGGGTGTAAGCAGAGAGGACATTGAGAGTGCTGAAAAATATGGCAATATTGCCAATGAAGCGCTTTCAAGCAATGATTTCACGGGTCTGCAACAGAAATTTGTCGGTCTGGGAGGGATCAAAATCCCCACCGATGTGTTGTTCATTGAAGAGAGGGCCAAACGTCTTTTTCTTATATGGGCTAACCTTATCAAGAAAAACGGTACGACACCGGCCAAACGGAGGTTTCTGGTCAGTGCATTCAAATATTACCTGTTGACTGCCTTATGTGTCATCTCTCCTATTCTTCTCGCGATTTACTACCCCCTCATAAGGCCGTTTACAGGACGTCAATTGAGAAAGAAAAAAGAATATTTTTGTGGAGTAGAAAGTAAAAATTAAATAATGTCTGAAGTATATATCACCCGAATTGCAAAATTTTTGCCTAACGCACCTATCCGGAATGAAGAATTGGAGCAGTATCTTGGATATATTAATGGAAAACCTTCCAAGTCCAAGGCTATCGTTCTGAGAAACAACAGAATCAAAAGTAGATATTATGCTTTAGACAAAAACGGCCATTCCACCCATTCCAATGCGGAAATGGCTGCGCTGGCGGTAAAAGCCCTTTTTGCAGAAGCCCCTGAGGAACTGAAGGACATCGACCTGCTTAGCTGCGCCACCTCAAGCCCGGATCAGTTAATGCCTTCTCATGCTTCCATGGTACATGGCTACCTGCCTGAAACCGGGAATATAGAAGTGGTTTCGCCTGCGGGCGTGTGTTGTGCCGGAATGCACGCTTTCAAATACGCATACATGGCGGTGAAGTTAGGTGAAAGATCTAAAGCAGTTTCGGGAGGATCGGAGAAATTTTCCATATCCCTCCGATCGGAGCAATTCGAGGACGAAGTACAAAAATTGATACAACTGGAGCAAAATCCAATCCTGGCATTCGATAAAGATTTTCTGCGGTGGATGCTCTCTGACGGGGCAGGTGCGTTTCTTATTGAAGACAAACCCAATCCGGACGGGCTGTCACTCCGGGTCGAATGGATTCACGGTTTTTCATTTGCCAATGCAGAAGAACCCTGTATGTATATGGGTGCAGAGAAACTGGCGGATGGTACCTTAAAAAGTTACAAAGACTTTCCTATGGAAGAAATCCTGACAGGTTCTATTTTGAGCATCAAACAGGATGTAAGGCTGCTTAACGAGAAAATCTATGCCCTCGGCATAGATAAGATGCTGGATATTTTCCAAAAAAACAACATCCGGCCTGGTGACTTTCAGTATTTTTTACCTCACCTCTCCAGTTATTATTTTCAGGATAAAATGGCAGCCTATTTAAAGGAAAAAGGATTCGAAATCCCGGCCGAAAACTGGTTCACGAATCTCGGAACGGTCGGAAACATAGGTTCAGCCTCCATTTACCTGATTCTGGAGGAGCTTTTTTATAGCGGACGTTTGAAAAAAGGAGAGAAAATTATACTCGGCGTTCCCGAGAGCTCCCGTTTTTCTTATGTGTACAGTATGCTGACAGTGGTTTAGTGCCCGCGACGCATTTCCTGGTGACTGAAATAGTACCGGCAACGGCAATTTCTTATATTCGTTTCATAGAGATCACTTAAACGCCTATCCTGAAAAATGAAAAAGGAAGACCTGCCTCAGGATCCCGGTGCGCTTTCCCGCTTTACCAGGGAAGTGTGCTATATAAAAAATGAAGATGGTACTTACGGAACTGCGCTGAGCAAAGGCTGGCAAGTCAAAATCGAAGCTCTGGAAAACGCATGGGATGAAGTAAACGAGCGTATCCGGGAAGCCTTGGAGGCTGTCAGAAAAGGAGAAAAAAGCCCCATTCACTATTTCATGGCTTTGAAATTAATGGACATGCCCGTCATTTCCGACTATACAGGGTTTTGGCCTTTCTTTATCAGGAGGCATCTGAAACCTTCGGTATTTGCCAGAATGAGCGATGCAAAACTGAAGAAATACGCGGATGCTTTTGAAATCACAGTAGAAGAATTAAAGAATTTTAAGGGATGATAATAGAAAAGGATTTCTCCCACATTCAAGCTGCCCATTGTGAAAACGGAGTAACTACCAGTTTGCTTCGTCACCAGGGGCTTGACTTTATGACTGAACCTCTGGCATTTGGCATGGGGTCAGGATTATTTTATATACAGATCCCGTTCCTGGTCATCAACAACGGTCCGGCTATTTCCTTCAGAACCATGCCGGGGGCCATTTTCAGCAGAACCTGTAAAGCCCTGGGAGTGGAAATCAAACGTAAAAAATTCAGTTCGGAGGCCAAATCGGAAGACTATCTGTATGAAAAGGTGAGCATCGGCCACCCGGTGGGTTGCCAGGTGGGTGTATACCATCTGCCCTATTTTCCCAAAGAATACCGCTTCCACTTTAATGCGCATAACCTCATCGTCTTCGGAAAAGAAAACGGCAACTATCTCATCAGCGATCCGATCATGGAGACGGTGACTTCTCTCACACCCGAAGAACTGAACAAAGTACGTTTTGCCAAAGGTCCCTTGGCTCCAAAAGGCCAGGCATATTACCCTGTGACCGTGTCCAGAGTAGATGATGAAATGATTCGTCGCGGCATCGCCAGGGGCATCAAAAGAAACGTACGTGACATGCTGCAGATTCCCGGTAACTTTGCCGGTGTCAACGGGATACGGTTTACGGCAAACAAGGTGCGAAAGTGGAGAGACAAGCTGGGCGTGAAAAAAGCAGGACTCTATTTGGGACAAATCATTCGTATGCAGGAAGAAATAGGAACGGGCGGTGGTGGTTTTAGATTTCTCTACGGGGCCTTTCTTGAAGAAGCCTCGGCCTACCTGCAGGAAGACAAACTTCTGGGCCTTTCCGAGGATTTTACCCGGTCAGGGGATCTTTGGCGAAATACCGCAGTGAAAATGGCAGGTGTATATAAAGGCAGATCCAGCGAGCAGAAAGACTTTGACGAGATAGCCGACCGGATGATGGAAATCAGAGAAGTAGAAAAAGCCGCTTTCCAAAAGCTGTCCAAACTTAAGTTAAAAGTATGATTGACCCTGCAGTAATCCGGGTTAATGACGTGAGTCTCCTGTACAAAGGCAGCACGGAGTACAGTTTGGAAAAGCTGGATATAACTGTTCACAAGAATGACATATATGGCCTTCTAGGGCCTAATGGAGCGGGGAAAACCAGCTTAATTTCTATTCTTTGCGGCGTTTTTGGCCCTACATCAGGCGAAGTAAATTATTACGATGAGCATGGCGGGCGGATGTCACCTTCATCTGTACGACGGACAATCGGCTTCGTTCCGCAGGAATATGCGTTCTATCAAGAACTTACTCCCATGCAGAACCTCGCCTATTTTGGCGCTATGTACGGGCTTTCGCCCCGGGAAACCCATTCACGGTCACAAGAAATCCTTTCCATCCTTGGCCTGCAGAAAGTGATGAAGGCTCCGGTAGCGAGTTTTTCGGGGGGTATGAAACGCCGGGTCAATCTCGCCATCGGAATTATTCACCAGCCTTCGATACTCGTCCTTGACGAGCCTACCGTCGGTGTCGATGTGCAAAGCAGGCATGCCATCATAAAACATCTGAAGCTTTTGAACCGCCAGGGTACCACCATCGTCTATACTTCGCATCACCTGAATGAAGCCGAAGAAATCTGCAACCGTATCGCATTGATTGATCATGGGAGGCTTATGGCTCAAGATACCCTGGCAAATCTGCTGAAAAAGCATCAAAAACCCGATCTCGCCTCGCTATTTATTGAACTCACCGGGGAAGCATACAGGGACTAACCCGTCGGCAGAGACCTATGAACAAATTCATCGCTTCCATACAAAAAGAAATTTTATTGCTCCTGAGCGACAAAACAGGCCTGTTGCTCATGTTTGCCATGCCCCTTATGCTGGTCCTGGTCATTACCATTATTCAGGATAGTGTATATCGCGTAGTAAACGAAAACAAAATTCCGCTGCTGGTGGTAAACCATGATCCGGGTGACCAGGGCAAAGCGCTGATTAGAACCTTACAGGAGTCAGGTGTTTTCGATATTGTAGAAAATAATGAACTTCAGCAGGAGGAGCTTAAGGAAGAACTGATCGCCAAAGGAAAACTGATCGCGTTGTATCTTCCTGAAAACCTGACTGCCGGGATAGTCAGCAACGCAACTGTTGTGAGCAAACTCATGATGAAAGATATGGGAATGGAGTTTGATACAGCAAGGAAAGCAGCCGGAACTATGCCTGTGCTCTCCTTTTATCATGATCCGGTGCTTCAGGAGAATTACACCCTCTCTGTGATGAACATCATCCGCTCCTACATGCGTGGCCTTGAAATAGCGGTTGTAATTGACCGGCTTTACGAAGACGCTGAGATTGAAGCCCGGCCTGACCTCCTCAAAGAAAAAATGCTGAGCAACAATGTAGGCATCACTCCTGTTCTTGCTCAGAAAAAAGGAGGTACTGTTACACCCAATTCCACACAGCACAACGTCCCGGCGTGGACCATTTTTGCTATGTTTTTTATGGTAGTTTCTTTGGGTGCAAACATTGTTAAGGAACGACTTAGCGGGAGCTTTCTCAGATTGAAAACAATGCCGGGAAGTTTTGGAATTGTGATCTTGAGCAAAGTTTTTGTCTACATGGTAGTAGCCATACTCCAGGTATGCCTGATTTTTTCCGTTGGTGTTTTCCTGCTGCCTTATATAGATCTGCCCCGTCTCAATATTCCAACAAGTCATTTGCCGGCCTTTTTCTTTATCGTATTCCTGATCAGCTTTTCAGCGGTCAGCTATGCCCTTGCCATTGGCACTTTCTCCAGGACTGTAGAGCAGGCCAACGGAATAGGCGCGGTATCTGTAGTACTGTTTGCAGCCATAGGCGGAATATGGGTACCCACATTCATGATGCCCGCCTACATGAAAGTAATCAGTAACTTTTCGCCACTGCAGTGGTGTCTTGAAGGATTTTACATCATTTTCCTTAAAGGAGGAAACTGGTATGAACTGAAATGGGTAATTCTTTTTTTAGGACTATTCATTGTAATTTGCCAACTACTGACTTATTTCAAACTGAGATCAGAAAAAATCGTTTAAGATCATACTAAAATAATAGCCTATATGCCTAGTAATGCTGATGTTGAAAGCCTAAAACCCGTTCTGAAAGAACAAATAGTAAAATATCTCAATCTTTTAGACATAAAACCAGAGGACATCAAAGATGATGAGCCTTTGTTCGGAGGCGATCTTGGCCTGGATTCCATCGACTCTCTGGAACTCGTCGTTTTATTGGAAAGAGAATATGGCATCAAAATAAACAATCCCACAGAAGGGCGGAAGATTTTTGTGGATGTAAACCGGATGGCTGCCTACATCGCCAATCATAAAGGATAACGCGCCGCCTGGTCGCAGAGGGTAAATCCCCGGCGACCAGGCCATATTAAGGCTGTATTACCCGCTGGCGTGGCATGGTTTTATAAGAATCACACTTCTTTTAAAGTAACTTGTCACAAACCAAGCGACAGTATATGAATGTTCCTCACAAGTATAATACCGGAATTATAGGCAATTGCTCCTACATTGCCCATGTAAGTACCACCACCAACATCTCCTGGATGTGCTGGCCCAGATTTGACAGCACGTTCATTTTCGGAGAATTGCTGGACGATCAATCGGGAGGCGAATTCTCCATACGCCCCGAAGGCCCCTATACCTCGTCGCAGTACTACATCGAAAATACAAACATTTTATGCACCGAGATTGAATGTGCGCAAGGTCGTTACAGAATCACGGATTTTGCCCCCCGGTTTCCTCAGTACGACCGCTATTTCCGGCCACTGATGCTTATCAGGAAAATAGAACCGCTGACCGGCAGTCCCACCATCAGGCTGACCTGCGACCCTGTAGACCAGTACGGCGCTGTTCGTCTGAATGCATATCCCGCAAGCAATCACATAGAATACACAGGAGGTGCAGGCCGTATTCGTCTGACCACTAACTTTCCCATTAGTCATATACTCGACGGAAGATACTCCGTACTCAACGAGGTAAAATACGCCGTACTCACTTATGGCAATCCGCTGGAAGCTCCGCTGAAAACCACCGTGGAAACTTTCCTCCAGCAAACCAAAAGCTATTGGAAGCAATGGGTGAAAAACACCGGCATAGGCAATCTTTACCAACAACAAGTCATCCGAAGTTCTCTCGCCCTGAAAATTCACCAGTACGAAGATACAGGAGCTATTATCGCTGCCTCCACCACTAGCCTTCCGGAATTTGATCAAAGCGGACGTAACTGGGATTATCGCTTTTGCTGGCTCCGCGATACCTATTACATACTACAGGCGTTTAATAACATAGGCCATTTTGAAGAAATGGAAACCTATTTCAATTACATCGCCAATATTTCAGTAAATGAAAAAGGCAGGTATCAACCCCTGTATAGTATCACCGGCGAGAAAAACCTTCATGAATATATCGTCCCCCTGAACGGTTACAAAGGCAACAAGCCGGTAAGAATAGGCAACCAGGCAAGCGAACACATCCAGAATGATGTATACGGACAGGTACTGATTTCCCTGTTACCCCTGTACTCAGACCGGCGTTTCTCGTATTCCGAAATGAAAGACTCTTCCGTTTGGGTAAATTCACTTCTGGACAAAATCGAAATGGTCATAGATGAGCCGGATGCCGGACTCTGGGAGTTCAGAACCATCAGTCAGCTGCATTGCTACACCAACCTTTTTCATTGGGCAGGCGCTAAATCCGCTTTGAAGATTGCCAGACTCATACAGGACAAGGCCCTTGAACAAAAAGCTACCAAAATCCTCAATCAGGCTGTGTATTACATTGAGAAATGTTATGTCCCTGAAAAGAAAGCTTATGCACAGGCGGCCGGAAACAGCCACATGGACGCAAGCACGCTTCAGCTTATTATGATGAAATACCTGGATCCGGCCTCAGAAAAGGCGAGAGATCATCTCAAAGCCGTCGAGCAGGAACTGGCAGCACCCGGTGGCCTCTTTTACCGTTACCGTCACCAGGATGACTTCGGCGTACCCGAAACAACCTTCCTGATCACCGCCTTCTGGTACGTGGAAGCGCTCACCTGCGTAGGGCGATTGGACGACGCAGTAAAACATTTCGAACAGCTGCTTACCTACTCCAACCATCTCGGACTTCTGAGTGAAGACGTAAACGCAAAAGACGGAAGCATGTGGGGTAATTTTCCACAGGCGTATAGCCACGTCGGCCTTATGAATGCAGCGCACAGGATCGCCAGAAAAATTGACGACCCTGATTTTTTCTGACATTTCGGCTGTTCACTCAGACAAGCCGGTCTTGTCTGACAACCTGTTCCAGAAAAGCCCTCACCGCCTGAGGGCTTTTCAATGTATAGGTAGCCGCCGACAAACCTGTGCCGACCTTGATGGTATAGGCAGATTCCGGCATAGCCATAAATATATCTTCATCCGTATGGTCATCTCCAATAGCCAGAATGAAATCATACTCATCTCTAAGAAGATATTCCCGGGCAGCTATCCCCTTATTCACGTAAGTACTTTTTACCTCTATAACCTTATCGCCCTGCAATATCTGTAGATTTTTCTCCACAATGAGATATTTAAGGTTGGAGACCATTTCGTACACACGCTGCTCGGCCAGTTCGCTATCGACGTTCCTGAAATGCCAGGCCAGAGAAAATCCTTTTTCTTCCACAAAAGCACCGGGCGTCCTTTCTGCAAAGCGATTAAACAACGGTGCTATGTCCTTGAACCAATCATTACTGAGATTCTCTGCCAGCTGCCATTCCTCATCAGAACCCTTTTTCGACCAGGCACCATGCTCGGCCACAAGGTCGATCCGTCTGTCATCAAACCACTGCTCCAGGGTTTCTTTCTTTCGTCCGCTGATTAACACCACCTTATTGTCTTCATTATCGCATAATTCCTTCAACAGGTTTCGAAGCCCCTGATCCGGCACGGCAAGCTCCGGATTTTTATCAAAGGGAACGAGAGTTCCGTCATAGTCCAGAAATATGATCCTTCTCCCGGACTGATCATAACGATCAAAAATAGATTGCCTGATACTGTCATTAATTACCCGCGTACTCATCACTTGCTGTCTCGACTTAAATTCATTCAATTCATTCATAAAATTCTTTACCCATCTGTGAATATCAAACTGAGAGACTGTTTTTCGCATCGTCTCCATTCGTCGGCTCTGCTCCTCTTCAGGCATAGTGAGTGCCGCGTATATGGCAGCAGCCACACCTCCCCTGTCATGGGGATTGATAATAATGGCATCATATAGTTCCTTCGCAGCTCCCGCCATTTCGCTCAGAATTAATACCCCTGTATTATCTGTCTTACTTGCTATATACTCCTTACTCACGAGATTCATTCCATCCCGCACAGGGCTCACAAGCGCTATGTCTGCTTTCACATATAAAGCTGACAACATCTGAATGGGAAAAGAGCGGTAAAAATACTGAATCGGTTGCCATTCAAATGTGCTGTACTGTGCATTGATGTGGCTGACGAGCCTGTTGATCTCTTCTTTGAGCGACATGTAACGCTCCACTTTATCCCGTGAAGGCACAATAATCTGAATCAGAACGACCTTCTCCCGGAAATCAGGATGTTCATTAAGAAAAAGTTCGAAAGCATGTAGCCTGTCTATAATACCCTTGCTATAATCCAGGCGGTCTATGGATACGATCAGCTTGCGCTTGCCTATCAGATCATCCAGTTTTTTTTGATTTCGCTTTGTCTGTACATGCTGTGTAATGGATTCGAATTTCCTGAAATCGATGCTCATAGGAAACGCATCTACTTCTACCATTCTCTGATCGTAATAAAGAACATTAGAGACTGCCTTCAGGCTTTTTATTCTTGTGGCCGTACTCATAAAATGTCGGACGTCGTCAAAAGTGTGGAAACCGATGAGGTCGGCCCCCATCAGCCCCGATAGCAGTTCGTCCCGCCATGGGATCTGGCGGAAGACCTCAAAAGATGGAAACGGAATATGTTGAAAAAAGCCGATGTTAATGTCCGACATTTTCTCCCGTATCATAGCCGGCAGCAGCAGCAATTGATAATCCTGTACCCAAATAGTATCCCCCGGCCTAGCTGTAGCCAGCACTACTTTCGCAAATTTTTCATTCACCTCACAATAGGCCTTCCAATGGGCGGGATTGAATTTTGCATAGGAAGGGAAATAATGAAACAACGGCCAGATGGTCTCGTTGGCAAAACCCTCATAGTAGTCATCAATATCTGATTTGGTAAGATAAACGGGCAAAAGATTTCTATTACAAAGGTAGGCGTCGATTTCCTTCTTTTCTTCATCAGTCACATCATACGTGCCCGGCCAGCCAATCCATATATTGTCGCTTTTCTGATAGATATCCGCCAGGCCCGTAGCAAGTCCTCCTTCGCTATGTTGCCATTTAAGCTCGTGATCAACGACACTTACCTTGAGCGGTAATCTATTGGATACAATAATTGTCCTGGCTTTTTCCATAAAGTTGATTTTTGCAGTTACACTAATTGAATTCATACTGTATAAACAGTAAAAATCGCGCCAGCAACTCTGCGGTGATAAAAAAAGCCGTAAAACAGCTTTTTACAGGAACTATAGAAAACGGTTCCGAAGTTGCGGCAATACTACGTAAACTATTCCTGCCGCCAAAATAATGGAGCCATTAACTGGCCAACAGCCTCAAAAAAACTCTCCGGCTAAAGAACCTTTTTTTCCGGGCTACAGCAATGTTTATTAATATTGCAGAAGATTTTGCCAATTTAAAGAAGGAAGAACTGACCGATGGGAAGAGTTTTTGTAACGGGAATAGGATTAATTACAGCGATCGGGAACAACGTACCGGAAAACCTCTCCAGCCTCCGGAGTGGAAAATCCGGTATCTCAAAAGCCACCTATTTCGAATCAGCTTACGCAAATCAGCTTCCTTTTGGTGAGGTCAGACTGACTAACACAGCCTTAGCTGAAGGACTTTCACTACCTGAAAACAGCGGATATACCCGAACAGACCTGCTGGCCACAAAGGCTTTTGAAGAGGCTGTTCTGGATGCCCGGCTCGGACCGGAAATCGTTTCTTCATTCGATACAGCTTTTATATCCGCCAGTACCGTCGGGGGAATGTGCCTTACCGATCAGCTCTACGAAGATGCCAATCTGCGCAGTGGCCTGGGGTCCCCGTATGTTGATGCATACAGTTGCGGCGCGCACACGCTTAAGATAGTCAAAAGACACCGGATAAAAGGATTTACAGATACCATCAATACGGCGTGCTCTTCTTCTGCCAACGCCATTATGATGGGGCTCCGGCTGATCCGGTCGGGGCGTGTCAAACGGGCCATTGTAGGAGGAGCAGACAGCCTTGCCAAGTATACAGTGAATGGATTCAACGCCCTCAAAATAGTTTCGTCCGAACCCTGCAAGCCTTTTGACCTTAACAGATCAGGCCTGA
>CAZAVR010000072.1:0-12841 GCA_964488435.1 uncultured Cytophagales bacterium
CTGCAATGTATTTCCCCGGAAGAAAAATTACGAAACGAGGCGCTTTCTATCAGCACAAATGACGATCGGATAAATCCTGACTGGCCAACATATATTTTGCCATAGTTGTTTAAAGTGCCGGTAAGTACTTTAAACCCTACACCTACCACGTTACTCCTGTCGATATACACACTTCCGGAAGCATTGTTTAAAAATACTCCACCGGGCTCCACCTGAATAGCGGAACTTAGTGCAGAAAGACTGTTTTGCGATCTGATAATGCCCGAATTGACTACAGTACCGGCTATTCGCAGGGAGGTTAGATCGCCGGTAACTTCATCTACGTTGTTTAATTGCAACTCTCCGCCGGATTCAATCGTTAAAGTGGCGCCTGCCGTTACATTTATATATTTGGGAGCGACGGTGGTGGCGTTCGGGATCGACGGCTGATGTGTTGTTCCTGTCGGAATGACAACTGGATTTTCCAGTCCGGGCAGTCCATTTGGCGACCAGTTGGAGGGATTTCCCCAATCGGTACTAATCGTTCCGTTCCAGGTCAGCGTTTGAGTCGGGGTAGTTACGGGTGTACGGGCTGTGGTCGCCTTAGCCGGACAGTATACTAAACTGAGTCCGATATAGTAAAAAATAAGGACGGTGCGGTAAATGGCGTTTTTCATCGTTGCATGCATTTGTCGGTTGGTGCTGGGACACAGGGAGAAAATATACGTTTGAAGCGGTATTCATGTCGTTTTGCAGAGCGACAAAACTAAAGCAGCGCCAGGGTTCCGGGTTAGCGCTATTGTTGCAATATTTTTCTCTAATGTTGCAAATGAAAGAAAAACACGTAAAAACGGCCGCATACATCGGAGACAGCGGGTTCATCGCCCGGCTATGCGCTAAAATGGCTATTTGGGATTCGAATACAGATTCTGTAACTCCGCCAGTCGATAGCTCGTACTCCTGCCGCCGGAATCTTCTTTTACAAGAACATATCTCCTGCTTGATAAGGAGCTGACCACCGTCGGGGCGGAAGAATATCCGGAGCTGGCCAGGGATTTGATGCAAATCGGAAAGGCCTACTATTTTTTTCAAGACTATAAGGTCAAATAAGGTGGTGTATTTCATCTTAAAATGATCTGAAGGATATAAGCGAATGATAAGCAAATGCCAGGTATTCAGCGCAATGTCTCTAGTTTCTTGAGGCCATGAAAGCCACAGTTGACATAGGTTTTGCAAAATACCTTCTTTGTGTTTTTTGGTCAATCTGTACTTCCCGAATGGCAATATCAATTTTTCGAATGTGTGTTTACATCTTCCGAACAAGGGAGTGCCGCTTCAGACGGGAGAAGGAGCTGGTTAAAAATAGAAGGTCAGATGATATTCAAGCTGGTTTTGTTGGTTGAAGTAAAAGAGATTTTAGTTTACCTTTCAAGGATTTGGCTAGAAAGTCTGCGTTTGCTTTGGATGAAACTCAAGCGCGGCTTAACGAGGAGATGTCAATTTATGAACCTACGGGAGAGGTGTTGCTGGTCACCGATTCCTGGAATGACGGCGTGTACAGAGATGCCGCAACGATGGAGTTTTTCGGAACCGAAGCTTCTTACCGGAGCAATCAAATGGGGATCGGTTTTCGGGAGCGTTAGGATAAATTTTCTCTGAGTGCTGCCTAAGATTTATCATGGAGCAGGTGGATTCGTAAATTTGGAGATAAATAAGGCATCTGTGTGAAATAATTTGTTAGCACATGGGTAGGGACGTATATTTTAACCGTTTCTTGCAAAGGAATTGTACAAGTAGAAAATATTTTAACTACTATTGCAGAAATTCACTGCTTGCAGAGGTAGCAGCCTGTTTTTTTAGTCTGTTGCAGATATCACGCCAGGCTGCTCAATATGGCGAAAGCGCCGCACGAGTTGAAAATTTTCAGAATCTCATTTACTTAACTATATCTTTATCATGATCAGGCATTATCTCAACGTAAATCTTTTGGAAAACGTGAAACGCATTTCTGTCGTAGCCGTATTGGCGCTCATTACCTTTAATGTTCAGGCGCAGGTGGGTGTGGGTACCACTACTCCGGATCAAAAAGCCCAGCTGGATATCACGTCTACCAGCAAGGGGCTTCTGATTCCCAGAATGTCATCGACCGATCGGGTGAATATCGGTGTGGCTACGGAAGGCCTACTTGTATACCAGACGGATGCCCCGGTAGGATTTTATTACTACACAAATTCGAGTTGGGTACGCCTGTCCAATACTACCGATACGCCTGCGTCAGCGGTTATTCCTGCTTTATATGTTGCAAATACATCAGAGATTGGCGGGATTGCTGTGACACTTGCAGGGACAGATGTCCCCTTTCCCCATGCACAGATATTGCCGGCAGGTTTCTTTATTAATGGAGCCAATACCATCATTACCGTAGCGGAAGCCGGCCGTTATCAGATTACGTACCATTTGAATATGGCGGTAACAATGGGCGTTTCTTCGCAGGTAATGGTCAATGGCTCTACACTCCCGGGATCATTGAGTGTCGCCGGTGGAAGTCAGACAGGCCTTCACTCCAGTGTAATTGTAAACCTTGCCGCCGGTTCCACGATTAGCGTTCAACTCGGAGGAATGATCAGCTATGTCACATTTGCAGGACATCCTAATTTGTCTATTGTGAAATTACAATGATTTTTGCCCGGCTGAGATGCTGTATAAAAGAAAAATCCTCTCTGTTAAGGAGGATTTTTCTTTTATACAAATATTAAACAATCAGATGACAGAGACATTCACTGCATTCAGTCCTTTTTTGCCTTCTTCAACTTCGTAAGATACACTGTCATTTTGCTGGATATCATCAATCAGACCCGATACATGTACAAAAAGATCTGCCCCACCATGTTCCGGAGCGATAAAACCAAAACCTTTGGTATTATTAAAAAACTTAACTGTTCCCTTATTCATAATTTTATTTTAAAATATAATACAATTATAAAACAATATTTTGTATATAATTGCATAAAAAGTGAAAATTAAAATATTATTTTTTATATTGTATATAACGGGGGGCTTTTTGCAGTGAGTAATTTACCGGTTATCCTTCAAATCAGGGTGTATCCGGGTTTTATGTGATAGTTGCGTCGTAGTAATAAAAATTTAATTCTGAAAGAGGTGCCCTTTCTAACAAAGCCATGTTTAAAGGGAGAAAATTAAAAATTCACGTATTTCAAAAGCACGGCAGCCGGGGGGGGCTTACAGAATGCGGGAGCCTTGTTTCTCCCAAACGGATTGTACAAGTAGAAAATATTTTAACTGCTATTGCAGGAATTTGCACAAAGGCGAAATAGCGGGGTTCTTTTTTCTCATATAGGGTGGCCCGTATAGCCGGTATTACATTTATGCTGTAGGCCGTAAAAAGGTTTGGTATTATCAAAAAAAAATCGTAACTTTTTAAGATAGACTTTGGTGTTATAGATTAGGTTTTTTATTCTTGTCGCAGTGTTCATCTCTCACATTGTCAGCCTAATAACATCCATATTGCCTCGTGTTTCGCACTTCGACTGCTTCGCGCTCAGTGTGACTGTGCTTCGCGCTAAACATGACAGTGCTTCGCGCTCAGCGTGTCAATGTATTGTCCCAATGTGCCACCGAGGCAAGTTCCTAAGTTTTCCTCATAGAGCCGGAGCGCTTGGCTTGTGATCCACCGCTGCGCTGGAGGGGCTATATTAATACAGTTCGGATGCGTTTGAAGCGTTGTATACAAGACTGAAAGCCGAAGAAGAGCAAGGTGGGGGAAGGTTAGTTTTATTTTTAATTTTGACTTACATTTACTGTTAATTAAAAATAAGTAGCTTTGCGGTGGATATCACTTTTGATAACAACGAGCTGGAAAAACTGGCGAATGATTATAGCGGATGTCAGAAAGAAATGGGGCAGGTGCGAGCAAAACTCTATAACAAGCGTTTAGGAGATCTTCGAAACGCTTGTACTTTGGAAGATGTGCGGAATTTGCCGGGCCATTATCACGAGCTCACCGGCGATCGCAAAGGTCAGTGGGCGTGCGACCTCAACCATCCCTACAGATTGGTGTTTGAGCCACATGAACAACCGATCCCTGTTAACGAGCATGGGCAGTTTATATGGCTGGAAATCAAAGGCGTAGAAGTTTTGGAGGTAGTAAACTATCACGGCAAGTAAAATAGAACATGGCACAAAAAATAAATCAATATAAACCGCAGATAGCCTTCCACCCGGGTGAGACATTGGCAGAAAAGCTGGAAGAGCTCGGCTGGGGACCAAAGGAATTTGCTGTGCGGACAGGCAAGCCGGAGAAAACAATAATTGCTGTTTTAAAGGGTAAAAGCAGCGTTACACCAGAGATGGCGGTTCTCTTTGAGAACGTGCTAAAAATACCTGCTCATTTCTGGCTTAGTATGCAGTGCAACTACGACGAATTCGTGGCGCGGGAAGAAAGACAGGAGATTTTACAGGAATCTGTGGAGTGGGCAAAGTTATTTCCGATTGCCGATATGGTGAAGAAGGGTTGGTTGACAGCAAAGACAACCCTGGAGGACAAAACGTCCGAGCTACTTGCGTTTTTTAGCATCAGTCATCATTCAGCTTGGGAAGATTATTATTTTAAGCAGCAGCTCAAAGTGGCCTTCCGCATTTCACTTGCCCATACGAGGGAACCGTATGCAATATCCGCGTGGCTTCGTATGGGAGAATTGCAGGCGGCTCAGTTAATAGCGAAACCTTACGACGAAAAGCTTTTTAGAGAAGGTTTGCCTGCTATCAAAAATATAATGGCCAATCATCCTGAGGATTTCTTTCAGAAGTTGCAGGCATTTTGCCTTGAAGCCGGAGTGAAAGTAGTTCATACACCATGCATTAGTAAAGCACCAATTAATGGGAGTACTCGTTGGGTCAATGACACACCCCTGATCCAATTAACTGGCCGATACAAACGTAACGATAGTTTCTGGTTCACTTTCTTTCATGAAGCAGGTCATATTGTTCTGCATGGGAAGAAGGATATTTTCCTCGAGAATATTGACTACTCTGATAAGGATAAACAGAAAGAAAAGGAGGCTGATGATTTTGCGATCAAATGGACACTGGCCGTTGAGGAGTTAGACGAGCTCTTAAAATTTTCTCAAATAGATGAGGAGGATATCATCGCCTTTGCAAAAAGGATTAACACACATCCTGCCATTATTATAGGCAGGTTACAGCACGCAAAATTGATTCCTTATTCAGTGGGGAGACAATTTTTTAAGCCGATAGAGTTTTGATTATGCCATTGTCGATAAACCGCAAAAGTAACGAAACTCAAACTTTACAGGTTAAGCCACCCCTGGAAAGTAAAAAATCCTGACAATCAATTGATTATCAGGATTTTCCGTACCCAGAGCCGGAGTCGAACCGGCATGGACTTGCATCCACAGGTGTTTGAGACCAGCGCGTCTACCAATTCCGCCATCTGGGCATTCTCCGATTAGTGAATCGGGAGTGCAAAAGTAGATACTTTTTGTTAATTAACAAATACCCCAAAACGTTATTTATAAATTACACCAGCATTTTGATCGTCACTCGTACCGCAATGCCTCTATAGGATCAAGCCTGGATGCTTTGATAGCAGGATAGATTCCCGATATCACACCGACCAGCACGCAAATGGCTATTCCCATGATCATCCAGAGCCAGGGAATCACAAACCGGGTCCCTTCCCCCACAAATCCGGAAATAAGATTACCTACTGCAATACCCAGAACCAATCCGCCAATACCTCCGATAATGCAAATGACAATGGCCTCTGACAGGAACTGCATGCGTATTACGCTTTTGGTCGCGCCCAGAGATTTTCGGATCCCTATCTCCCTTGTTCGCTCCGTGACGGATACCATCATGATATTCATCAAAGCGATGGAGGCACCAAGCAGTGTCACGACACCTATTCCGAATCCCCCCATTCGGAGGTATCCTGAGACTTCTTCGAAATTTTCTGCCAATGCATCGGCCCTTTCCACCCGAAAGGAATCCGGTTTTCCCAATTGATCCTTCCGTACCTTTCTCATCAGTCCGCGCGCTTCTTCCATGATGTATTCTCCGTTTTGTGCATTGGGCGCGGACGCCGTGATCTGATAGGTGAGGCTGCGGTTAGGGGCAAGTGCGCGCCCGGTTTCGAGTGGCACGAGGATGAGCCGGTCCGAGTCGTTCCCCCCGCCAAAGGCGCCTTTTTTAGCCAGTATTCCGATGACCGTAAATTGCCGGCCCGAAAACGTGATTTTACGGTTGAGGGGATTCTCGTTTTCAAATAGTTTCTTCAGGAGCTCTTCTCCCAGAATAGCCACGTTCGGAGCGTTTTCAAGGTCGGCTGAACTGAAATTTCGCCCCGCAGCAAGTTTAAGGCCTTTGATATTCAGGTATTCCTCATCGCAACCCATGACCTGGATGTTTGGATTGGTCTTGTTGGAGCCATACTTGACCTGTACAGCCCCGGTTACGGAAGTGGATAGGGATACGGTGCCATTGTGCTGCAATTTGAATTGTTTGCTGAAAAGGCTGGCCTGGTGGTAGCTTATTTCGGGGAACCTGGCACGTCGGCGGCCGCCAATTATTCTTCCCTCCTCATAGTTATTGACTACGGTAAAGGTATTGGCCCCCATGTCGGCAAAACTGTCGTTAACCGCTCCCTGAATCCCGTCGATAGCCGTGAGAATTCCTACAAGCGAGGTGATGCCTATGGCGATGATCAGGGCGGTCAGCACCGTTCGCAGCATATTGGCTTTGATGCTGCGTATTCCTTCGTTGATATTTTCCCGGATTATCATAAATTTTTGCCTCTCTATGCCGCTGGTAATGAATAAAGTTTGATTACTTTCGTTGTTAAACGGGTTCCCGGCAGACTCAGCCCGATAGGTCGGAAAGCCTGTCGGATATGGTGCCGCTGCAACCTATGTTTCACACAGGATAATTATTCTGTAAAACTGCAAATGATGTTTCAAAGAATCAAACCAGTGATACGGCTTATTGCCCCACTCATCATTTTTCTGGCGCTTTCTTTCCGGGTGAGTGCCAATCGTATTCTGATTCCTATGGATGAAGTTCAGAAAAATCATCTGAAGGCCTACGGAATTGCTTACTGGATTCTTAAAACCTATGAGGCCGAAATCGACTGGCTCCTCAATTACCGGGGCGGCAGCTTCATGGTGGGCTATACTCAGAAATTTGCGTCAGAGATGTCGCTGAGGGGGGTTACATTTCAGGTGATATCTGAAGGTGATGCAGCGGGTATACTTGCCGAGGTGGCTGCGCCGGATGTGAATATGGATAACGTTAAACTTCAGAAAGCGCCGAAAATCGCCGTCTACTCTCCCAAAACAAAGCAACCCTGGGATGATGCCGTTACCCTGGTGATGACCTATGCCGAAATTCCCTACGAAGTAGTGTTCGATGAGGATGTACTGGATGGGAAATTGCCGGAGTTTGACTGGCTGCATCTTCATCACGAAGATTTTACAGGCCAGTATGGTAAATTCATTCATTTCAAAGACTATGGATGGTACAAAGACCAGAAGCGCGAGTCGGAACGCATCGCAGAAAAGTACGGCTTTTCAAAGGTGTCGAAGCTCAAGCTGGCGGTGGCCGAGAAGATCAGTGAGTTTGTGACTGGCGGGGGATATATGTTTGCTATGTGTAATGCTACGGATACCTTTGATGTGGCGCTGGCGGCTTCCGGGACGGACATCGTAGAGAGTGTCTATGACGGTGACCCGGCTGATCCGAATGCCAATTCAAAGCTTGACTATTCCCGGACTTTTGCTTTCAGGGATTTTAAAGCTATTACGAACCCCTTTCATGTGGAGTTTTCGGATATCGACAGCCAGCCCGAAGAGAGAGGTCTGAGCGAGAACAATGATTTTTTTACCTTGTTTCAGTTCTCGGCGAAGTGGGATCCTGTGCCTACGATGCTTACCCAGAACCACGCAACACTTATCAAAGGTTTTATGGGACAGACCACCGCTTTTAAAAAGCAGTTTTTGA
Organism: uncultured Cytophagales bacterium; assembly: GCA_964488435.1. Taxonomy (GTDB): domain Bacteria; phylum Bacteroidota; class Bacteroidia; order Cytophagales; family Spirosomataceae; genus JBEBSO01. The sequence continues at coordinate 8,014 of CAZAVR010000072.1, forward strand.
AACCGGAAGTCATCGTCCTGGCCGAATGCAAACCTGCCGATGAAGCGAGGTATATCCATGGAATACACGGAAAGGGCTTTTTTACTTTTTATGGAGGGCATGATCCAGAGGATTACAGGCACCAGATAGGAGAAGAGCCTACGGACCTGAACCTGCATCCGAACTCTGCAGCGTACCGGTTGATACTGAATAACATATTGTTCCCGGCTGCTAAAAAGAAAAAAATGAAGACTTAGGAGGGACAGGATGAGCTTGATTATCTGAGTCTTGGCCATTCATTGACATTGACAGACGCCTCTGCTTTTTTCTCGTTCTCTTTGGGGAGAAGTGGAAAGAAATCGATGCCGGTTCGGTTTTCAACCTCGTCAATCGTCACCGCAAATGTGGACAAGGACTTGCCTGATGATTGATTGGGTAGTATAAAGGCGATGCCCTTGATGTGGGGAGGGCTTACCTGCAAAATTACCTTATAAAAATGCCGTGGCACGGCAACTCTGTTGATCCTGCCTATAGTGGGTAGTCCTGGTTCTAACACCGGGCCGGTAACGACATATATTCTCTCGTAGCGTTGCGCCCACTGCCTGACGAGTTTTTCCAGGTCGTTCCATATCCCAGCATTGAAATCTTTGTTTTGAGGGGATATATTACTCATGTAGAAGGTTTCTTCCATGACAGCATAGTCGTGTTTGAAATCAGCTGCCGGTGCAAGATGGCCGCGATCGTAACCGCTTCTCGTATAATCAGCAAATACCGCCGAGCCTGTTTTGACTTTAGGATCGGGTAAAAACAGTTTTGATCGTGAGCTTTGCCCCGTTACCTGTTCCCTGGTAAGTGTATAGGCGACCCATTCTGCCTGCTCATACTTTTCAATATACTTGAGACTAAATCCTTTGTGATGAACAATCTGGTCATTTTTTCTTGTAGCGGGTAGTGCGAAATCCTGCCTGGAAATAATGCGTTCCAGTCGGGTGTCTGTCGAGCCCTGTTCCTGGGGAGCCTTATCTGTGTCGGACCCGGAAACGAGCTTTGGAGACTCATCCCGTATGGGTATCCCGGTTGCGCCGACGGCAGATTTAAGTTGTAACCAAATATCAGCGACAGGTTTAGTCTGCCCTTTAAAATGGAGCAATGAGCCGATGACAAAGAAAAAGAAAAGCAATAGAAGATTATTGCCGCTGAACTTGAACATATTGCGGAGGATACGATAAAGCATCGGTTTATTTTTACTTCAAACGGTTAGGGTTTTCTTCCAGGAAAGCCTCCCAGCCGCCTTTTTTGGTCTTAGCGTGCAGTCCCGAAGGGGAGTTTGCGTGATAGTGGTGGCAAAGCGCAATGGCTATTCCGTCTGTAGCGTCAAGGAACTCCCTGCTTAATTCCATCTTTAGAATCTGTTCAAGCATATAAGCCACCTGTGTTTTTGTGGCGTTGCCATTGCCCGTAACGGATTGTTTAACCTTTTTAGGGGAATATTCAACTATAGGTATATTCCGGTGTAAGGCAGCGGCCATGGCGACGCCCTGCGCACGACCCAGCTTCAGCATGGATTGAGGGTTTTTTCCGAAAAATGGATCCTCAATAGCCATCTCATCGGGAAGATATTCTTCGATCAATTGCGTAATACGCTCGAAAATTTTCTTCAGTTTCAGTTCGTGGCTGCTATATTTGTTGAGCTTAATCACACCGTATTGCACCAGCTTAATCTGTTTGCCTTTGATCATGATCACGCCGTATCCCATCACCTGAGTGCCGGGGTCCACGCCTATGATTATTTTTTCGGCTTCTTCTTTTAACTGACTAATCATGGTGCAAGATAAACAAGAGGCAGCTTCTTCGAAAAAAAAATACGTCTTCAGTCGCCTTGTTTTCTTTGTCAAGGGCGTTTTAACCATCCTGATTTTTTTTTACATCTATACGTCTCTCTTGAAGGATGGCCTGGGTTTCTCAGATCTCAAGGAGATGATCACACGATTGCTTACGAGAGAGAATACTTGGGCTATACTGGTTCTTATTCTGCTCTGCCCCGTCAATTGGTTGCTGGAGAGTCTGAAATGGCAGCTTCTTGCGGGGAAGGTAGTTCGGATGAGCCTGGTGGAAGCGGTCAGAGGTACGCTGGCAGGATTGGCCGTAGGTGTGGCTATGCCTGCTCAGCTTGGAGATACTATCGGGAGAATAGCTACGATAAGGTCGAAATCGAAGCTGATGGCTGTTGGTCCTGCATTGATTTCGAACGGAATACAGTTTTACGTTTCACTCTTATTTGGCACCATCTGTTTTTTTGAGTTGCGTCACCGGTTGCCCATTTCCAAGCAGTATGCGGATCTGTTTCTGATGGGGCTGACCGGATTGCTGTGTTTGGGTGTAGTTATTACTGTATATCGAAGGTCATTGACGCATTGGAGGGTAAATCTTCGCTTTCTTGAAAAATTCAGGCCAAATATAGAGGTGATGGGGACGTATTCCGGATCGGAAATCGGGCGTGCCCTAGGTATCGGCGTAGTCAGGTACCTGACTTTTATGGCACAGTTCGTGATCGCTTTGTCGTTGCTCGATTTTCAGGTAGGTATGGCCGATCTGCTTTACTGTACAGGCGTAATTTTCCTTGCAAAAACGCTGATTCCAGCCTTGAATATTTTCGGTGATCTGGGTATGAGAGAATTTACCGCTCTTGTTGTGTTTCAGAGTTACGAGGTCACCGCACTGCAGGTCGTCACGGCGACATTCCTGGTCTGGTTGGTTAATATTCTCGGTCCTGTACTGATAGGATTGTTTATGATATGGAAGCGGCACTACGGTGCTACCGCTGCAGAATCTTAAGCAGGGTCTTCACTTTCACAGTAAGTAACCGGTTCAAGTTGGTGGAGTTCCTCAGGTGTGAAGAGCCGGGATCGGACCACAAATCTTACCCCCAGTGGTATTTCCAGAGAAAAGCTGGCGCCTCTTCCAGCCACTACATCGATAGTGAGTTGAGAATACTGCCAATAGGCAAACTGATCGGCGCTCATGTAAAAATCGCAGCCATATATTTCTCCCAGTTTTACATCACTCCCGCCTACCTTGAAGTCTCCTTTTTCGAAGCACATGGGCTGTGAGCCGTCGCAGCACCCGCCACTTTGGTGAAACATCAGCGGCCCATGATGGTCTCTCAACCTGTCGATGATTCCCATGGCTTCCTCCGTTAATAGTATTCTGCGTATCATCGGTATTTTTGGTTAGTTGAGGGGTGAAAAATCAGTACCTGCTAAAGACTTGCAGGTACTGACTGACTTTTACTTAAAAGAACCCTAATTTATTTTGATCATAAGAAATCAACATGTTTTTGGTCTGCCGGTAATGATCCAGCATCATTTTGTGGTTTTCACGGCCGAAGCCGGATTTTTTGTATCCGCCAAACGGAGCATGTGCCGGGTAAGCGTGATAATTGTTTACCCATACCCGGCCCGCTTTTATAGCTCTGGGTACTTTGTACAGCTCGTGGGCATCGCGGGTCCATACCCCGGCGCCAAGTCCATAAAGTGTATCATTGGCGATCTCAATAGCTTCTTCCGTCGTCTTAAACGTAGTTACACAGACCACCGGACCGAATATCTCTTCCTGGAAAACCCTCATTTTGTTATGACCTTTCAGGATGGTCGGCCTGATGTAGTAACCGGTTTCCAGGGCGCCTTCCAGCCGGTTGGCCTCTCCTCCGAGCAATACCTCCGCGCCTTCCTCCTTCCCGATTTGTATATAGGAAAGTATTTTTTCATACTGGTCATTTGAGGCCTGCGCACCCATCATGGACGTAGGATCCAGTGGGTGGCCCGTTTTGATGGCTCGTGTTCTCTCAATCACTTTGTCGATGAATTTTTCGTAGATGCTTTCGTGAACCAGGATTCTCGACGGACAGGTGCAAATCTCACCCTGGTTTAAAGCGAACATCACGGCGCCTTCTATGGCCTTGTCAAAGAACTCATCTTCAGCATCCAGCACAGAGGGGAAGAAAATATTGGGGGATTTTCCTCCAAGCTCCATGGTGGCCGGGATAATGTTTTCCGAAGCATATTGCAGAATCAGCCGTCCGGTAGTGGTTTCGCCGGTAAAGGCTATTTTTGATATCCTTGACGATGTAGCCAGCGGTTTTCCGGCCTCAGTACCGAAACCATTCACGACGTTTATCACGCCGGCCGGAAGTATGTCCTCCAGTATTTCCATGAGCACGAGGATGGATACAGGGGTTTGTTCGGCCGGTTTTATTACTACTGTACAGCCTGCGGCAAGTGCCGGAGCCAGTTTCCAGGTGGCCATCAGGAGCGGGAAATTCCAAGGGATGATCTGCCCTACAACACCGAGCGGCTCGTGCAGCACAATACTCACCGTGTTTTCATCATGCTCCGCAATGCTCCCTTCTTCAGCACGTATCACGCCTGCGAAATAACGGAAATGATCAACCACAAGTGGCAGGTCAGCTGCCAGGGTTTCGCGGACAGCTTTCCCATTGTCGACCGTTTCAACTGCAGCCAGATAGGGAAGGTTGTCTTCAATCCGTTGGGCGATTTTCAGAAGCACGTTGCTGCGGTAGGTAGCGGAGGTTTTACTCCAGGTTGCAAATGCCTCATGGGCTGCATCAAGGGCCAGTTCAATATCCTCCCGCGTGGATCTTGCCGCCTGGGCAAACACCTTTCCGTCGATTGGAGAAATATTGTCAAAATAGTTTCCTCTCGTGGGCGCCACCCATTTGCCACCTATAAAATTATCATATCGTTCCTTAAAATCGGGCCGTTTGATCAAGTTGCTTACTTCCTCCAGAGTTTCCATATTAAAATACCTTTTTAGTTATCGTTATAGGTTT
>CAZAVR010000073.1:0-12838 GCA_964488435.1 uncultured Cytophagales bacterium
ACATCCAGCTCGGCTATGTATTGCCTAACAAGTTGACGACCAAAATTGGAATATCCCGTGCACGAATTTTTGCCAGCGGGCAGGATTTGCTTAGGCAATACATAGCCGAGCTGGATGTTTTTCAGACGCATGTACTTGGCATTGAGAACCCACCAGTCCGCGCGTTGAAAGTTGTGTCCGCCACCCATGTAAGGTCGAGGAAAAAAGGCATCCCGGTTTTCAGGCGTCCAGTAATCCATGTGTACACTAAGCGGCTGTACCCACGCGGCTTCTTGCGGGTTGACAGTACCGGTGCTCGGTATAAATTTCCGTGAACCCACACCTTGCAGGAAGAAAGAAAAATCAAATCCCTTCCATCCAAGGCGACCGTTGATCCCGAAGGTAAAACGTGGCTGATCGATACCGAGATACTTCAGATCACCATGATCCTCGATATTTCCACGCCCTATCGTGATTCGGTTGTCTCCATTCTGATCCACATATTTCACGTCTCCTGCTCCTGTATTTGCATTTTGAAATGCCCAGTTATTCACCTCATCGCTCGATTGAAACAGCCCTGCTGTCTCATATCCCCATAGAGAACCTAACGGGTAACCTTCAAGTATAGCAACCCTTCCGGAAGAAACTACTTTCCGACCCGCGTATTCCATAAGCTTGTTCTTACTGTCAGAAAGGTTAAAGCCCAACGAATAGGATAGCTGGCCTACTTTATCGCGATAGTTCGCCTCCAGATCCCATCCCCAGGTTTTCAGTTTTCCGTTGTTGGTACGCGGCGAATTCGTTCCGAAAGTGGCGGGCAATTGCAAAGGCGTAAGCATATTGCGGTTGTACTTCACATAGTAATCAGCGCTCACACTCAGCTTATGATCGAAGAAGCTCATGTCGATCCCACCATTGGTTGTCTCTACCGTTTCCCAGGTCAGGCTTGAAGAAGGCACCACGTTCTGGTAAAAATAAGCATTCCGCGTACTCGGAAAACCCATCGGCTGGTTATCGGCCCGGAGAAGCATATTCATGTAATCGTAATTACCGATAATATTGGCCAATGCACTACCCAACTGCCCCCATGAAGCTCTGAGCTTCAACTGAGAAATGGGCGATCTTTTTCCAAACCATTCTTCCGAATGAACATTCCATCCCGCAGAAGCGGACGGAAATACCTTTGTCCTGAGCCCAGGAGCCAGGCGCGAGCTTTCATCGGAACGTACCGTTGCTTCCAACAGGAACCTGTCTCCGTAATTGTAATTTACCCGTCCAAATACGGACTGGGTGGCGTAGGTACCTATCACCTGCGTGTTGGTTTTAGTGGTGTTGTCTCCCAAACCAAGCGAAGGCAAATCATTGCTCACCAGATTCCTTGCGGCTGTTGTCAACGAAGTGTTACGTACGTCTTCAAACTGGTATCCCGCTAAAAAATCAAAGTTGTTTTTGGCACCTATTTTCAGATTGTAGTCAGCCAGAAACTGTATATTCTGGGCATCGTATGTACCCCTGGTAACTGTAAAACTATTCGGGCGGTTCATATAAAGGTCAGGGAACGTCCGTTGCCACAGCTCCACGGTACGAGAGAAAAGGTTTCTATCCCTCCGGTTCATTTGCGTACCATAGATAGCCCGTACCTGAAGACCTTTCACAATGTTTGCTGCCTTAAGGGTAAAAACACCGTCCAGATTATTGTCGTCTGTATTATCATACCCACCGGCAACCAAAATAGCATAAACACTTTGAATGTCTCCTGCAGCGCTACTCAGTCGTCCCTCGGGCGTGAATATCGGGTTCTGCATTCGTCGCCTGTATGAATGCTCAAGCAAGCTACCGATTCCTATAGAGGGGGCTTCCTGCTTTCTTTTGGTAAAAGTAACCCTTGAATCCAAGCTCAGGTATTTGTTCAATTGCACGCCCATATTCAACCGTGCATTGTAACGATCAAAGCGATCCGGGCCATCTCTGAATGCTCCTTGCTTGGAATACGTACCAAATGACGCCAGGTAATTGAATTTCCCTGTTCCTCCTCTAGCCGACAAGTTGTGCGTCTGCATGGAGGTATAATCGCGAATCATCTGTTTCGTAAAATCCTGCTGATTCAGGTAGATATAATAATTGGTATCTGACGGATTTACATAATATTCTACTTTTCTCCGGATGCGATCAAGGTCCGCCTCGCCAAAGGCGGGTGGTAATCCCGCATTCTTATTTGAAGAGTTGATATAAAGCGCCTCATCCATCAATGAGATGCGCTCAGGTACATTCAGCATCCAGTCAACTCCAAACAGATTGGAGTATTCAAATACGGTCTTTCCCGCGCTTCCTTTTTTGGTGGTTACCATAATAACACCACCTGCAGCCTGAGCTCCGAATATCGCCGCTGCAGCCGCATCCTTCAATATAGTGACGTTCTCTACATCAGAAGGGTTTAGAGACTGCATGGTAGATATCGGCGAAGGAACACCGTCCACAACCAATAATGGATTTACATTACCGTTAGCAGATGTCGCTCCACGCACCTGAATCTGAATATTTTCTGCACCGGGCTGTCCGTTGGTCCTGGTCACTACAAGCCCTGACATGGTCCCTTGAAGTGCATTGGCCAGATCACTTACCGGACGGTTCTCAATCGTTCTCGCACCTACCGAAGATACCGCTCCGGTCATATTTACCTTACTCTGCGTTCCATATCCAACCACCACCACTTCGCTAAGTGCTTTTTCGTCGGTAGGCAATGTGATGTTAATTTCGGCCCTGTTACCAACCACGGCTTCCTGATTAATATGCCCCACAAAAGAGAAAACGAGTACTGAATTCCCGTTGTCCACCTGTATGCTATAGTTTCCTGCTTCATCCGTCACGGTTCCGCGCTGCGTTCCTTTGATCAGAATACTTACACCGGGCAACCCTTCTCCTTTGTCATCGATTACTTTCCCACGTACCAACTGGAGTGCATCCACTTCCGAAGAATTGAGTCTATCTTTCGGATTTATTCCGGGAAGCGCCGATTCGTCTCTGACAAGGTGTACGATAATACTGTTCTGCAGCTGCTTGTATCGTAATACTGTCCCTCTGAGTGATTTATCAAGAAGCTCTTTTACGGTATAATTTCCTTTGGGAATATTGATCCGGTAAGGATCTATTTCTTTCACATTGTAGGCAAACTGAAGGCGTGTCTGCTTTTCTATTTTCTGAAACACCGTTTTCAACTTGTCGTTCCTGAGCTCCAGAGACACCTGTATCTCCTCCAGGTTCTGACTGTGCACAGGAGCCGCCAGCAGCATCTGCATGCCGAGCAGTCCGAGAATCATATAACAAAGACTAATCCGCATTATATAATGAAAAGTTGGGTGGCGGAAAAGAGTATACATACCCCCTTTTCCCGAACCTTTTGGTTCAGTAAAAAATAATGTCATAAATTGCATAGTTTTTAAAGCTTAGTTCCTAATTTTTAAAGACAATCCCCTGGTTATCCGGCTCGTACCCGGATAACCTTTTTGTCCAAGAATCAAAGTCTTCTGTCGCCCTCCCGACTTAACTGTCATCTGTATACTTTTTCATAGTTGTATCTGGTTTTGTTTAAGAATTTATTTTTCTTCAGCAGTATGCTGAATGAACCGATGCGCCCATCTCACCCTCGCTATTTACACTGCCCACCACCTGAAAGCTGAACAACCCCGTCGCTCTGCTTTACATATCTCATTCCATTCACCGTACTGACTACCTTCAGCACGTGGTCCAGATCCTCTCCATTGAAAAATGAAGCACTTATGTGACATTCATTTAGCGCTTCATTTGCAAGTGTCACTTCTACCCCGAAGCGGTTTTCAATCAGGGATATCGCTTCCCGCATAGTGATATTATCCAGGATAAGGAAGTTATCCTTCCATTCCACAGCCTCTTCGGCAACAACTTCCTTTTTTACGAAAACATAATTATCGGTGTTCACTACAATCTCCTGATCCTTTGAAAGCAGGTCATAAGTCCTGTCAGGGTCACTCACCCTTACCCTACCCCTGGTAACCGTAACCTTCACCTGGCTGCTCCCCGGGATAGAGCGGACGTTAAAAGCCGTACCAAGTACAGTTGTCATGATTTTCCCCGTGCGAACCCTGAAAATTTTCGATGGATCCTTTTTCACTTCGAAATACCCCTCGCCTTTCAACTCGACTTCACGTGTATCAATGCCAAATGCTGCCGGATTATAGGTCAGCTCACTACCTTCGTTAAGGAGTACGGTACTTCCGTCGGGGAGATGGACGAGCTGTTTGCCAGAATAACGGGACACCGGGTCGACCTGATCTGCCAGATCCCGGGCTTCAACCGCCGGATCGTCTCTCAATCCACCGACCCACCAGAAACCCAGCATGAACAAGGCCACGGCTGCTGCCATCCACCACCTGCCTGAAAGTGACCTGGTAACGGGCAGCGGGTACTCCGTACCTCCCTCTTCCATTACCTTCCCGTATATTTTGGAATGGTATAAATTATCAAGTTTGCTTCTCTCCGCCTCAGATACACCCTGATGCATCTCGTTATACAGCTCGTCAAACAGGTCACGGCTTATGCGGTCGTCATAAAGTCCGGAACGAACCTGCTCCAACAATTGTGAACGCTCTTCTGGTGTGACTGTATGGTCGAGATAACGCTTTAAGAGGTTATCAAAATCACTCGTATTCATTTGACAAAGGCATAAGTTCGGTACATTTCTAGCACTTTTATGATAAGAGTTAGAAATACACCGGAGTAACTAGTCCGTTCTCAAAAAAATCTTGATTTTCTTATAGTCAGTGAAATCCTGATCCCAGCCAGGCCAGCCAGACAATCGTAGAATGCCTTAAATACTTGCGAAGTGTTTTCAGCGCAGCTGTAATATGATTATTAACCGTACTCAGCGACAGGTTCAGAGATGCGGCAATCATCTCATGGCTCATGCCCTGTAATTTAGCCATCTCAAAGATTTGCTTCTGACGAAGCGGCAATCGCTGTACCGCTCCATTCAGGAGCTCTCCATAGGCGTCTGCAAAACTATCTTCGTTCAGTTCCGCCCTCTCGATAAATTCCTGGTGTGTACTACTATCCTGCGCCTTTGCTTTCAGATGCTTCAGGCAATGGTTGCGGGTCATTGTAAAAAGATAGTACCGAAAAAACTCAATCTCTCTCACTTCCGTACGCCTGCTCCAGATAGTGAGAAATATTTCCTGAACGGTATCCTCCGCCAGCGCATCCGATTGCAGATACCTGTTGGCCACCCGGTAAAGGCCCGCAGAATAATGATCATAGATACGCCGGAAGGCAGGCTCGTAACCCTGACTCAGCTGAATGAGCAACTCCTTTTCAGTATGTGAGAAATCAGTGTTCAAATTGGTTACGATAAACTTAAAAAGAACAAGAGCCGGACCCTGTATCCCTCTTCTCTATTAAGTAAAGTCCCTGACCGGTAAGATACTACTCTGTCTCCTCTTCCAAAAATACGGGCGACCTTCAAGTAACCCTACGGTAACGTAGAAAAATAGGACGATCTCACGGCAGGCACTCCGTTTTATTTTCAAATCTCTGTAAAAGAACTTAAAAATAAAAAATGTTTTTGATGAAGACCACAAGAAATACCCGCCTGATCATTTGAAGCGCCGGAGTTGCCTCGTCGTCCAACCACAGGTTAAGGATGTTTTATTGAGCTTGTACTTACCGGCGATGACTTCGCGTCACCATTTTGATCGACGGCCGGGCTAACTAAAAGAAAATCAGGACATATAACTCCCGGGCGGGATCTCCCAAAAGCAAAAAAAGCTCTTCACCCAACGCTGCAAAGCGGGGCAAAGAGCAGTATACTGAACATGTGAGATATTGTCGGAAATTTCGAGTCCCGGCGCGGACGCAGCCATGTCCACTCCTTTCTAAGTGAAGACAGAAAGTGCTACTTCCTGAATCTGGAGTAGATAAACGGGAAAATAAGCAATATCGGAATAATCCATTTTGCGATATATGAGTATTCCTCGAACGAATTATAGGTGCTGTAGGTGTGGTTTCGATCCTTCTCATACAGGCTGACAACGACATCCGTCGTATAGCGATCCTGACGCCCAGGCTTGTATTGATCGGCTATATGCGCATAAAATGGTCGGGTAATTTCAGGATCTGCTTCAATCTGACTCCTGGTGAAGGGGATGTAGATTCCATAATCCGGATCAAGGATAAAATCCGGCTCATCTCCTACTCTGGCCGTAATAACCACATGCCCTCCGAGATCGAGCAAGTCGGCCTCAATGCCGTTCTCATTCAATACCCCCTTCACAACAGTGCAATGGGTAGAGCATAGCCCTGTGCCCCTCTCCAGGTTTTTCCGGTAATTACTGAATTCGTGCTTCCGGTATTTTTTGGGTTTGAATACGGAGGCAAGTGTCAGCAAGTAATTCTCCCACACGGGCACTGTCAGGTAGTATTTCTTGATCGCATCATCCTCCCAATGATGCAGAAACCCATCCTTAACTACGCTGTTGACCCGTATCGCAAAATCCTTGTCTTGCTCCCCTGCTCTTTTCTTCAGGTTATCGAGAAACTCGGGATACTCCATCGTCACATCGTTCACACGCCGGGTCTCAGTCTCCGAGTATAGTTCAGGATTACGCAGTGTTTTAAAAAGACCAAATATGTTCAGTGACATCAGTGCTGCGCCTGTCACAAAAAGGACAAGTTTAAATGTTTTCATACAAACAGATTTACAATTTCAGATTTAACTCGGCTCCATTTTTTAGTTCTGTGGTCCGCTCACGCTTTCCCCTCCCCGAGTCATAAATAACCGAATAGGGGGTCAGTACCTCCTTTTGAAAATTGTACTGCCGGTTCACCTGCTCTTCATTTTTTCCTTCCACCCAGGAAGAAGGTCTGATAATAAAACTGGTGAGTGGCAGAGAAAGCCTGCCGGCAGACAGGAGGGTATCGGACACCACCTTGTTTCCGTTTCTATCGGCTATGGAAACAAGCGTACCTGGCTCTACGGACAGACGCAGCGTTTGTTGTACTTTATAATTACTGAGGGTCCCTGTTTTGTACCAGTATACATCCTGCTCATCCGCGCCATTCTCGAATCGGCAATCGCGCAATACATGATTGAAAACCGAATTCCGGCCGTCGAATACAAAGGTGTGATAGGAGGAACTGCTCCCCGATTTTATAATTTTGTTGTTGATGAAGTGGTGATTGCTCCCCTGTCCGTAATCGTCGCCAAAACGTATGTTGCAGTGATTGGAAATCAGGGTATTATGGGTATACAGAATAGGCACATGCTTCGAACGGTCATTATAGGCGCCCTGTGTGTTAATACAGCTGGCCATTGACAGCGTATCATCCGCATTCAGGGAGATGATGTTATTCCTGAAAACGATCCGGTGGTTGGTGGAATCCGAAAAGAATTCAGTTCCCCTCATTTCACTTCCGAGCCGCGCATTACCGATAATGATATTGCCTTCATACCTGAGGTTTTCGCGGTACGTCCCTCCCTTGCCATAATTGGTGATGCGCATACCGGCCAGAATATCCTGCTCGCCCCAGGTTTCGATCAGCCGCCTTCCTTTTGATGGCTTATTGATCATGGTTTTCACCCCCTCCATGTGAATGAAATTATCCCTTACCAAAAGATCCTTTTCTGCCCACAATACCCCGCAGGCATAGTATCCGGTCAGGAAAATTTTATTGTTGTAAACCTGGCCTCCCTGTGCTGCAGGTTGAACGGCAAATGAGTTCACCACCCAGCTGTCTACATATATTTCATTGTTATATACGGTATTGGCGACATTTATGGCATTTTGCCTGGTCCGCTTAATCAGGTTGTGATGAACTGTAAATTGATTTATCGAATTTTTCAAACGCGCCAACGGCCGAAATGACAAGGAGCGTGCACCTCCGGCTCCGTGGCGATCAAACATCTGCGTACCTTTGTCGAGAAAAATATTATGGTGTACATTGTAGTTGCCTGAACAACTGTCAAATCGCATGCCATAAGTCTGAGGAAGATGGTATTCGCTGGTGATACCGGCAATTTCTACCTCCTCTATTCCCTCTATCTCTATGTTACTAAAGCCGCGGTTCAGATTTCGCGACAGCTTTTTCATACGCTCCGGATCAGGTTTGAGCATACTCTCACCGGCAAAGTACTCACTATTGTTCGGAGCCGCGCCCTGCCGTATGATCCCGTTGTAAATCTTAAGTCCTGAAATACTCCCCTCTCCACGACGACGTATGCCCACGCCGGATGTAGGTAAATTCCGGTAGTCTGGCTTCTCGACGAGCTGACTTGCATGTACGACGGTATTCCCGCCCAGGTCAATAGTGACCCCTGCCGCCCTCACGTCGAAGGCGGTTCCGTCAGCCTGAATATCTTCCGTGAGTACGTAGGTCGTATTCTCTTTATCGAGAATGTAGGGTGGCTTTCCTGCTTTTGATGAAATGTAGACAGTTCCGGGTAGTGCTGCGCGGGTAACAAAAGTACCTGCATCCATTCGGGTTTCCTTCCCTTTTTCATCCACGTACACAATACGATAGTGATAGGTAGAAGCCGGGGCCAGGTTCTTCAGATAGTGAACATGCAAATAAAAGGGACGCTCCTCCCGGACAGTTTTTTGCTGAAAGTGTGTAGTAAGACCATACTCTATATAGCTATATGAAGGCAAGTCTCCTTCCCAGGAGATTACTGCTGATCGCTCGGAGCTGTAAATCCAGGGTCGTTCCAGTTTGCCGGAAGTTTTCCGGGCCTGATTGTAGTATAGCGTATCCCGCTGCTTACCAAAATGGGTTTTACAAAACTGGTTGAAAACTTCGTAAACGATCTCTGGTGGCGTATTCACTTCCAGATTACCAAAGCGTATGGCATCTTCCAGGCGTGAAGTGCTGTCTGCCAGAAAGGAACCGGCTGCGGCGCCCGACTTTTGTGAACGACAGTTCAGCACCGACAGCCCGGCGATAGCCAGCAAAATGTAACAGACTGTTTTCGTCTTCAACTTCATTTTCATTTGAATGTAAAGACAGGCAAAAGGTAAGTTTGATTTCGACTCACTCCTTTTGCCTGTCTTTTTTAGCTATTCCGGATTATTTTACTGTCACTGCGTAAGGGAAAGTATTCTGCAACGGATGAGCAAAAGGCAATCCCGGCCTTGCATCCCACCAAAAACGTGACATAAATACATCTCCGCCTGACAACCTTTCAGCCGCGGCCCTTGTACTTTTCTCGTTCCTAAGGTACTCCGCGGGGGGATAGGTCAGCCTTCTTGGAATTTTCCGGTCGGTATCTCCTCTTTGCTGGCCTACCCAGATCAAAGGATATCCTGTTCTCCGGTATTCCGCCCAGGATTCCTTGGATTGGAAATAATTACCCAGCCATTTCTGTGTGATAATCTCCTCCAGCTTCTTCTCTTCCGTGGCAGCAGCAAATTTAGCCCCTTGTTCTGTCAGGTAAGGCGTAATTTTATTCGCAGCCACCCCATACAACTCCATCGACAGTTTAATTCCAGCTTTCCATAACTCCTCCGCCGACTCTGTCGTAATATTCGCCAAAGCCGCCTCGGCTCTTAAAAAATTCACTTCTGACGCCGTCATAATTTTAATCTGGTATTGCGCAGCTATAAATAACGCACCCAGGCTTGCTACTTGCTCCTGACGGAAACTTACTGTACCTCCGTCCAAATCAGCGTCCATCGCCAAAAGTCTGCCTCGCCACTGCTGTCCGTTTTCCGGTTCGGGAGCCGGAGTCACAAAAATAGGCAAACGAGGATCATTACGCGAAAGGAGATTATCTGTGACCGTATAAGTGGTATAAAGCGGCACCGTATTGCTTATGTAGCGGTTATAGATAGGATTCCGGTTATTAATATCGGAAGCGGAGGCCCCTTCAGTCGTGAGCATGGCATTCTGCGTATTTAGCGTAATCAGCGGGAGGGTAACTACCTCTTTGATATGCTCTGCGGCAAGCGCTGCATCCGCAAAGCGAACCCGGATAGCCAATCTCAGGCGAAGTGAATTTGCAAACCGCCTCCAACTGTCCACATTTCCGTTGTACATCAGATCCGAGGCTCCGTAAGACACCTGGGCAGCATCGTTGCTAAGTTGTGCTGATGCCTCTTTCAGTTCCTTAAGCATATCCTTATAGATATCCTCCTGCTTGTCATATTTCGGATAGTTCACTACCTGATTGACATTCAGCGCTGCCTCAAAATAAGGGATGTCTCCATAAATGTCTGTCAACTGATGAAACAGCCATACTTTCATGATCCGCCCGATGGCATTTTTATTAGAGAGCAAGGGTTTACCCTCTGTCAGACGTACGATCTCAGCGGTATTGATGATAAAACTTCTGTAAAATTCCGTGAATGGCTCTGTCCAGTCGCGGGAACTCAGAGGTGAAGTCGCCGGATTACCATAATATCCGCTGAACTCAGTTAGGTAACCGTTTTCGTAATAATCAAAAATGGATTCTTTCTGAACACGTGCCAGCAGGTTGTTGACGTTAACAACATCAGTTGTAACCAGAGACGGATTGGTATTGATTCGCTCAAAGTCGTCTGTACAAGATACCAGCGATACTGTCAACAGCATGGACAGGACCCATCTCTTTTTGAAAAATATTGATAGATTATGCATAATAGTAATGTCTTTTAAAAGGAAAGCGCAATGTTAAATCCGATGCTTCTGGTGGTGGGCATAGAATACCATTCGACACCCTGAGCTGCTGCCGTGGGGGCATAAGCCGCTTCAGGCGAAACACCCATTATCTTGTATTGTTCATCCTGGTACAGATAGGCCAGATTCCTCGCAACGATAGAGAATTTTGCCTTTCTGAAGGGAGATTTGGCCATGAATGCCGCAGGGATCGAATAACCCAGCGAAATTTCTCTTAAGGATACATAATCCGCATCGATCACAAATTCTTCTCCTATGTTCCTCCAGGCTCTGGGCGCGTAATAATTTTGTGGTGTCACCAGCTTTTCGTATTTCTGGTAGGTACCGTCCGGCATCAGGAGCACACCGTCGATTTCCATACCGACGCCGTCTCCTCTATCCTCTGTAAATTTGCCGGTACCATTGGCCATCGTATTACGTTTGGTATGCGAATACACCTGCCCTCCTATCCTGAAGTCTATCAGCGCACTCAGACTCACGCCTTTAAATGAAAATTCATTGGTAAGCCCACCCAGAAAATCAGGCTGGATGTTTCCAAGTATATACTTTTCATTCGTACGTTCAGGAGCGCCGCTTGTCGGATTGAGAATCAGCTTCCCTTCTTCATTACGCAGATATTTGTAGCCTACGATATTTCCGTAAGGCTGACCTGGCCTTACCTCTATATTAGCATTTTCCTGCGCCAGCAGCGAAAGAGACTCCACGCCATCGTACAGCTCCACTACCCTGGATTTGTTCCGGGAAAGGTTCAAAGTAACATTCCAGGTGAGTGACTTTTTGTTAGCAAATGGACTGCCGGTCAGCAAAAGCTCGAAACCTTTGTTGCGAATGGCCCCTGCATTGATCATCCTGTCGTTATATCCGGTTGACGCGGACAGGGGAAGCGGCACGATCTGATTCCTTGCTGTGGCATCATAGTAAGTGAAGTCGATCCCGATGCGGTTCTTGAAAAGCCGGATATCAGCACCAAACTCATAGGACGTCGTCAACTCATTTTTCAGATTGGTCAATGGTATTCTGGAACCGATCTGGAGAAACTTCTGGTTGCCGAAGCTCACATTGGAAAGCGAGTAACCGGCTCTGGTCTGGTAGGGGTTCGCGTCCTTTCCTGCCTGTGCAACAGAGGCACGTACTTTGCCAAAGGAGAAAACGTTGCTGCTAATTTTTAAAGCATCCGAAAATATAAAGCTGGAGCTTATCGAAGGATAAAAGAACGACTGGTTCTCGAGACCCAACGAGGAAGACCAGTCATTACGCGCGGTGACATCTAAAAACAACACATCCTGGTAGGCCAGCTGCCCCATTCCAAACACCGACTGAATTTCTTTTCTGGTCAGCCCGCTCCTCGGTACCACATTCGCTGCATTGCTGACGTGGTAAACATCATCCAGCGTAAGGTTGGTCCCCGTAAAGCCAGTCACCGCCTGGTAACGGCTCATCCTGTTGGCACCCACCGAAATACTGCCGGTAAGGCCAGGAATCAGTTTACCATTAGCGGTAAGCAACGCATCTACATTGTCTTCTCTCACCTTCCAATCCGTACTCTTTACACTTCCTCTGATCGTACTGGAGCCAGTGGTGCCTATACCAATTCGTTCGTCGCGCGTGTCCCCATAGAAATCTGTCCCTGCTCGCGCCTGAAAACTCAGCCAGCTTGCAAACTGGTATTTCGCACGCATATAGCCCATCATCCGGTCCCTTTTGTCCGCACTTAAGAATTCATTAACGATCCAATAAGGATTGTGCGGTGCACGGACGATATAGTTCACCATAGATCCGTCCGCTCTTTTGTAATCTTTCAGCCAGTCCAGATCCACGTAGCGCGACAGCAAATTCAAAGCTCCCACAGGATTACCTGGGCTGCTACCCATATCTACTCTGTTTTTTCCCTCCTGTCTTATATAGTTAACCCGTCCTTCTATCGTCAGCTTCTTGGTAATCTTGGAGTTAAAAGTAAGGGCAATCGTCTGACGGTTAAGTCCTGTGGTAGGCAGAATATGCTTATTGCGCAAATCCGACACCGAAAGCCGCATAGACGTATTTTCATTTCCGCCTGAAACAGCGATGGTGTTCGTATAAGTCTGTCCCACGCGGTAAAAGTCGCGGATATTATTGTCGGGCTGCGGGGTGTAAGCTACAGGCCCTTTCTCAGGCATTCCCTGCATCATGATCAATCTGCCGT
>CAZAVR010000074.1:0-12601 GCA_964488435.1 uncultured Cytophagales bacterium
TTGACTTTGTGATTCGGAATTTGTTATCGAACGCGATCAAATTTAGTAATCCGGGTGGCAGAGTTGAAGTAGGTACCGATCTTAAACAACAACCTGGCAAGGCGGTTATTTCTATTCGCGATTATGGAAAGGGGATAAGTGCCAGACAGCAGAAAAAATTCTCAGCCGGAGATATGGATATTACTTACGGTAGTAAAGGAGAAAAGGGGACCGGTATAGGACTTACTTTAAGTAAAGAGTTTGTGGTGGCAAATGGCGGGAAATTAGCTTTAGAAAGTGTTGAGGGAGTGGGTTCTGTATTTTCTTTCGCCTACCCCTGCGCTTGACATCCCACCATCCGTTTTGCCGGTAAAATCGGACGGACAGTGGATACGACATCTTACCCAGGAATCACTTTATCCTTGTAAGGAGAATATGTTTTAACGTATGTTCTTACAAATGGTTGCGGTTCCGGAACTGAGACTTTCGGAGATATTGTTTACTATATATATAATTGCATAAATATTCCAGAGTACTTTGCTTTGTACTATAAATGTGGGCACTTAAAACATTTCCTGACATGAAGATCGAGTGTGTGAATCCAATACTTTCTGTAGGAGATATGGCTGCAAGCCTGACCTTCTACCGGGATATTCTCGGATTTTCGGTAGCTCCCTGGGGTGATGACGAATTTACGAGCATCGATTGCAACGGAGGAAGCATGTATCTCTCCAGAGGCGATCAGGGGAACCCGGGTACCTGGGTGTGGATCGGGTTTGACGGCGATATATTCGAACTGTATGATCGCCTGAAAGCGCAGGGGGCGACTATCCGGCTGCCCCCGACCAATTTCCCCTATGCGCTCGAAATGCAGGTTGTGGATCCTGACGGGCATGTGCTGCGCTTCGGGACAGACCCCGACAGCAGCCGGCCGTTCGTATAACCTTTTTCCGTTAGATTGAACTCTTTTGTCAAGATAGGCTTAATGGACTGGTTGGACAATCCGTTTTATAAGCTGACGAGGATACCCCAAGGCGGATAACTGTCCCGCGCGTTGTATAGTTGGAAAAAGCGCTACGTGAGGAATGAAGGTCTCTGATTTGAAGCGTTTAAAGGCTTTGGAGGAAGAGAACGCCAAGTTAAAGCGGATGTATGTAGAACTGGCGCTGGATCATCAAATGGCCAAGGAGATTATCGAAAAAAAGCTTTAACGCCCTGCCAGAAGCGTTGTGTAGCCATTGATCTGCTTTCTGTACTACGATCTTATTGAAGTAATCAGGTACAAACGGGAAGCACGACTTCAAGACTCTTAACCCAGACCCCTTGCGTATAACTTCAGAGTTTTGTAAAATTGCACTGTAACAAACCCACTCCCACTTCCATGAAACTATTCCTCTCAATACTCATTTCCATTATTCCTTTCTTTGCTTCCGCTCAAGCACCTTCTAAGGTAGTTCAAGACACTGTGACATATTTTGGGTCTGCCCAAGAATTAGATAGCGTTGCTATATTCCGGGGAGAAAAATTTGGAGTGCGTCGTTTCCGGGAAGGCGCAGTGGATGATTTTGTTCGTGAAACTGGCTTCAATTACAGCAAAGAAGGGTGCACTGCAAATCGGCTTATTGTCTTAATTACGGTGGACGAGAAAGGTAATGTTGTCGCGGTTGATTTACCAAATGAGGACGCAAATTCAAATTGCGTCAGAAAGTTAAAAGAGGCCATATACAAGAGTTCTGGCATGTGGTCACCAGCTATACGAAAGGGGCAAAAAGTGAGGAGTAAATTTGGAATAAGGATATAAAAACATAAGCTAACCCATACCTATGAAACTATTATACACGTTACTTATCGCCCTGGTGCCGTTTTTTGCTACTGGCCAGATAACTAATAAAGCTCTTGAAGGGGCAGAAATATACAATGGAAGAGCTTCAGAGCTAGACAGCGTGGCAAGATTTAGAGGTGTGGATTTTGGGATGCACCCTACCGACTACAAACAGGGTTTGTCGCGGTATATCTGGGAATTGGGTTATAGGAGAGACAAACTTGAATGTCCGGAAGAGAGTAATATATACTTTTATATTACAATAGATGAAACAGGAAAGGTAGTTGATATTGAAAGTCCGAAGTCTGACCCTAAATCACTTTGTATCGTTAAGCTAAAAGAAGCGATTTACAAAACTTCCGGAATGTGGTCTCCTGCTCTACGAAAAGGGAAAAAGGTGAAAAATAAGTTTACCTTTATGCTATAATCGACTTTATGAAAAAGATACTACCATTTTGTTTTTACTATTCTCGTTACCTGGCGTCGCTTAGACGTTCTATGTAGAACCGACAGAGAAGGGTTATGAAAAAGAGATCGTTGAATCCCTGAAGTACGAAGTATTCAAAGTCTCCGAGAAAAAAGAAGCTGCCGATTACACAGTTACGCTCAAATAATTCAGCATCTTATTTGTAAATATTAAGTTATACCTTAATTTTGATGGGAATATTTTCATTAGAGTCGGTTCAGGAGGTAGGGAAAACCGAGATTAAAGTCTACTACCTTTGCATCGATGGTGAAAATATATCCAGAAAAAACATACTTAAGCTACAAGAAGAATCCACATATGCAAAAGAAGTCCCCAGGCTTTTTTCTATAATTCAGCAGGCATGTAACTTGAATTCACTCCCTGATACTAAATTTAAACAGCTCAAAAATCTAAATAAGGTCTATGAGGCAAGATCAAAGAATTTAAGAATGTATCTAGTCGGATACCCAAAATCAAGTCGCACAATTATTTTAATAGGAAAGAAGACCGAGCAAAAGGCCGATATAAAGAGGATAAAAAGCTTGGTTCAGTTACTCACAGATCAGATCGACATATCTATAATATCTCCGAAATGAACGATAGAGAAAAAATTATAAAAAGTCCAGAATACTGGCTTGAAGAAATACAGGGAGAAGTATACAGACTTCTTAGAGAATTTATGGATAATAATAACCTTAGCCAGAAAGATGTTGCTTCAAGACTTGGGGTGTCTCCTTCGTACGTCTCCCAGGTTTTGAACGGAAACTTTAATTTTACCATATCAAAGCTCGTTGAGTTGTCTATAGCTGTAGGAAAAGTGCCCGATTTGAGATTTATCTCAATTAAGGATTTTTTATCAAGGGAAGAGCTTTCTTTGCCAGGATATAGTTTTGAATTTAGTAGTAATGCTGACGGGGGGACCTATGTAAATATCAAAGAGCCTGTGCATATCAAACCGGTGGAAAATTCAGAAGTCAATTATTTATACTAGTAGATGAGTGCATTGGAAATTAATCTAGGGATAATTAAGACGGGCATTACAAAGTTCATTGTGATGCCGGACGGAAGTAAGCCAAGGGGCGATGAACCCCGAAAGCAGAAAATTGATATATACATAACATTCTCTAGGCACAGAGAGAATTCTTTCACGTTTACCTTAGCGTTAAATGTTGGACAACTTAACGAGGATAAGGCCTTGCATTTTGCATCTATCGCTATGGATACAGAGTTCTTAGTGAATAATTTGCCAGAGCTTTCCTACGAATCAGAAGGGAATATTAACTATAAGAGAGAGTTAGTATCAGTTGTATTTGATATAGCATTCAACCAAATACGAGGAGCTTGGGCAGCGATGGCAGCGGGAAGCACTGTCGAATGGATTACTCTACCACTTATAATCGCGGATAACGTTTTTCACAGTCATACTGGAGATTTTACAGTTGGATCAAAATCCGCCTCACCTCTACCTCTTATCGGCCCGGATCATTAACCGGTTCACCTAGTGCTTGTTTATTTTTACCCAAACCCTTCAATCAGGATGTGAACAAATATCTTGTGGTAGCTCTGGATGGACTTAAGCATCTCACTTGCTTCTTCCCAAGTTTTGAACCTGGAACCATCCATAACTGGAGTGATGGTTTGCCCGCCGTCATGCGATGTTACGCTTCGCTTTTCTGCTTTTTCGTAGTCTGTTTCAATCAGAACATACTCTTGGTACTCTTTAGTACGTCCATGCGCAATCATTAGTAGTGCTCCGACATAAACCTTATCTCGGTCTGTAACAAGAATGTCGTATTGACGGGGGATAGATGCTGCCGCTTTGTCGATAAGTTCTGAATTATACCGATAATAAGTATCATGTTTGGCTATCCCTTCACTATTTTCCTTTTAAAGAACTGCTGTGTCTCAAATCGTGTCTTAAATAAAAAAGCACTTACAAGTTTTATCTCATAAGTGCTTGATTTTCTAGTGGTCTCGTAGGGATTCGAACCCCAAACCTCCTGATCCGTAGTCAGGTGCTCTATCCAATTGAGCTACGAAACCTTATTTTCTTTCCGATTTGTACCGGGGTCACGTGCGACTCAGGTGCTCTATCCAATCGGCCGTCGCTACGGTGAGCTACGAAACCTTCCTTGTTATCGGAGTGCAAAAGTAGGTTCAAATGTTTAGAATGTCAATAGTGGATCGGATTATTTTTTGCAGCAGGACGGAATTTTCTATAACAACACGCCGTATTACGCATTTTAACGTGGGTAACTCGCTGATCCGCTATTCGTTGAGGTAGCAGGTGAGCCCGACGATGTTTAGATCTATTTTGTGGTATTTTATTCAGGAAATTTCGTTTGATTTACAAGACAAATCGAAACTCTGTAGTTGAACCCAACCCTGATGTCGATGATCTACCGCTACCTCCCTCTTTTTTTGTTTCTTTTCAAAATTAACTTAGGCAACGCCCAGGTTCCTTCTCCGCTTCAGTATTTTGGTTTCAACATCGGTGACGATTACCAGCTGGCGAATTTTACGCAGACGGAGGCCTACTTTAAAAAAGTGGCTGCGGCCTCAGATCGCGTGAAAATGGTGAGCATAGGCAAAACCGAGGAAGGAAGGGACCAGCACATGCTTATCGTGACGTCTCCTCAAAACCACAGGCAACTGGAGCTTTATCGTGATCTGTCTGTACGCATGGCCAGGGCGGAAGGTATTTCCGAAGAGGAAGCGAGGCGGTTGTCGAAGAAAGGTAAGGCCGTGGTTTGGATAGACGGCGGTCTCCACGCCACGGAGACAGTCGGTATGCAGCAACTGATAGAATCCGTGTGGCTTTTTACAAGCCGTACAGATCCGGAAACCATGCGCATACTGGATCAGGTAATCATTCTCTTTACACATGCGAATCCGGACGGACAGGAGCTGGTGTCCGACTGGTTCATGCGTTTTCCGGACCAAAAGAAAAGAAAACTGGCCCGTCTGCCCCTCCTTTATCAGAAGTATGCCGGGCACGACAATAACAGGGATTTCTTTATGCAGAACCTGAAAGAGACCCAGAATATAGGACGTCAGCTGTTCGTAGACTGGATCCCCCAGATTATGTATAACCACCATCAGCGCGGACCTGCAGGCTCTGTTTTGGCCGGTCCTCCTTACCGGGATCCGTTTAACTATGTTTTCGACCCCATGATGATCACCGGGATAGATGCAGTAGGAGCGGCGATGATCAACAGGTTGAACGCTGAAAATAAGTCCGGCTACACCCGTTTGAATGGTTCGGTTTTCTCTACCTGGTACAATGGCGGACTGCGCACTACGACGCATTTTCATAACATGATTGGTATTCTGACGGAACTAGTGGGAGGGCCGGTTCCTGAGGAGATTCCGTTTATTCCGGACCGTCTCATTCCCAACAACAATACACCCTTCCCGGTAACACCCCGAAAATGGTATTTCAGGCAATCTATCGACTATTCGATTTCTCTTAACTACGCCGTGCTGGACTATGCGGCCAGGAACAGCGATCACCTGCTGTACAATATCTACAAAATGGGGCGCAATTCAATTGAGAGGGGGAGCGCAGACTATTGGACACCTTATCCCGCGCGTTTCGATGAAATCCGGTCCGCTTATGCTGAAGACCAAAGTGGCAGGAACAGACCTGTCGCAACTTCCGGAACTATTCCCGTCCGGTATTACGATTCCCTCTTTACCAACCAGAAATTAAGGGATCCCAGAGGGTTCATTATCCCGGCGGATCAGTCGGATTTCCCTACGGCTATTAAGTTTGTCAATGCTTTGATAAGAACGGGAATACGGGTTGAAAAGGCTACTTCTGCTTTTCAGGTGAACAATATCCACTACCCGGCCGGATCTTATGTGGTCAAGACCAATCAGGCTTTTCGCCCCCATGTGCTCGACATGTTTGAGCCTCAGAACCACCCCAATGATTTTCGTTATCCGGGTGGACCTCCGATCGCTCCCTATGATGCGGCCGGATGGACGCTGGCCTTTCAGATGGGCGTGAAATTTGACAGGGTATTGAATGATTTCAACGGACCTTTTGAAACGGTGCCGTATGGGCAAATTCAGAAGGGAAGTGAAAAGACAGGCGCTGGTCGGGGTGGTTTCGTGTTGTCACCAGAGGTGAACGACACTTATGCGCTCGTAAACAGTTTACTGAAGTCGGGAATTGATGTTTACAGGGTAGGAGAGGGAAGTTTTGCGCCCGCCGGTTCGTTCTATGTGGGATATGGAAAGGGTACAAAAATCGCCCTGGATTCGCTGACAGCGCGATATGGCGTAAAAGTAAAAACACTTGAGAAAAAGCCTTCCGGTCCCATGCAAGTCATGAAGCGTCAGCTTCGCATAGGTTTATGGGACGTTTACGGCGGTTCCATGCCTTCCGGTTGGATGCGATTGATTTTTGAGCAGTTCGGGTTTGAATTTAAACAGGTATTCAGCAAGGAAATTGATGCCGGGAACCTGCGCGATAAGTTTGACCTTATTATCTTCCCCGGAAGAGCCATTCCGGCACGTTCCGCAGCTTCGACAAACGATTCCGAATCGGACACGACAGGTATTCCGGTGATCTATCATGCCATGCTCGGTTCAATTACTTCCGGAAAGTCAATTCCTCAGATCAGAAGTTTTCTTGAAAACGGAGGAAAGGTGATCACACTGGGAACAAGCACCCAGCTGGCTTATCATTTGAATCTCCCTGTCGAAAGTGCGATCACCGAAATTGCAGACGGAGGTACGAGGAGGGCATTGCCGCAGGAGAAGTACTATATACCCGGAAGTATTCTTCGTGTACATACCGATACCACAGCCCTGGCAAATCGCGGCTTGCCTTATCACCTGGATGTCTATTTTGACAAGAGTCCGGTTTTCAGACTCTCTGCCGACGGCGTAAGCAGCGGAAAGGTAATACCGCTGGCCTGGTATGGGGCTGCCCCCCTTCGTAGCGGATGGGCCTGGGGAGGAGAATATATAAAGGGAGGCGTGGCCGCTTTCCAGGCTCCGGTGGGCAAGGGTATGCTTTATGCCTATGGTCCGGAGGTGGCTTTCAGGGCGCAGTCGCACGCGACTTACAAGTGGCTGTTTAACCTGATGTATTGAGGTATAATTTGGTAATTTTGTTCAACTAAAAAAGAAAAGATGTCTTTATTGAAGTGGATTCCGATTGTCGTTGTTTTTTGTCTTAGTGCGGGCCTGGTCATTGCGCAACAGAAACCTTTAAAGGTACTGATGATAGGTGCCCACCCCGATGACTGTGATATTAAGAGTGCGGGTACAGCCGCTTTGTTCGTGGCGATGGGTCATCAGGTTAAGTTTATATCTGTTACTAACGGCGACGCAGGACACACCACCCAGGGAGGAGGTGTGCTCGCAAAAAGACGTACCGATGAAGCCAAGGAGGTGGCCAGGCGGCTGGGTATTGCCTACGACGTAATGGACAATCATGATGGAGAACTCACCCCAAAACTTGAGATACGACTCGAACTCATCCGGAAAATAAGAGCATGGGATGCAGATATAGTGATATCTCACCGCTCGAATGACTACCATCCGGATCACAGATATACCGGTATCCTTGTTCAGGATGCTGCTTTTATGGTGGGCGTACCCAATATTGCCGCAGATACGCCTCCATTGATGAAAAACCCCGTTTTTCTTTATTTTCAGGACAATTTTAAGAAGCCCAATCCTTTTTCTTACGACGTTACTGTGGATATAAGCAGTGTAATCGAAAAGAAAATTGACGCATTGGATGCGCATGTTTCGCAGTTCTATGAATGGTTGCCGTGGATTGGCCGTTATGAAGGTGAAATTCCCACAGATAAGGTGGCCCGGAAGAAATGGCTGTTGAGTCAGCGATGGCCTTCGCTGGATCCGGCTGCAAGGGCGGGGCTGGAGAAGTGGTATGGGGGAGCAAGGGCCGAAGCGGCAAAGTATGTGGAGGCCTTTGAGGTTTGTGAATACGGTAGTCGGCCCACGGAGGCTGATCTAAACAGATTGTTTCCGATGCTCGGTAAGTAGTGGGCATAAGACAGAAAAAAATAAAACCCTGGTTCTCCTCTGAATCAGGGTTTTATTTTAAATAATGCAAAACAGAATATTATTTTATTTCAGGTGTTTTCTTGCATGCATATCGGTATTTTATTTCTCGGTAATTCTAAATTTTTATTTTATGATTATATTGACGGTGTTATTCGAAATTATATTCTGTTTCAAGGGGTTGCCTCATTCAGCACTTTACAGTCGGAAAGCATCCCAAAGTACCTTCGTTTCTTCTGGATCTTGAAAAATTCCGGACGAACATAAATCAAGAGATTTCTTGTCGAAAAACGGCTGTTTTTACTTCTTCCGTACCTGTTCCACCAATTTTCGGGCGGTTTCAGTGATGCGGGTTTCTATATCGCCGGCCCATCTCCAGGCAGGTCTTCCGTATTCATCCAGGTGGCTACCGCCTTCATATCCGCCTTCTTCCCATACGCGTCTGGATGGTATATAAGCGGCCATTTCGTTGGTGTATCCTGAAACCCAGGTATTACCCTGACCAAATTCCTTTTTGAAGTTGAGCGAGTAATCGACAACCGCCTCGCCACCGATGCCGATGATGGTCAGTTCAGAACCCAGCTGCCAGGCTTGTACAGGATAAACGTAATGGGTAGGGAATTTTTCTCCGTCGTCCAGTTTTTTGAGCATTCTGTTTGCCCACCTCTTCTGAAGTTCATTGCCTTTTTCCGCAATAGGCGTCAGTTTTTCGCGTGTAGCCACTTCCAGGTAGTCAAGGTTTACATATTGAAAAGCTGTGCGCAAATTGGGGGAAATGGGCTGTAATTTGGTAGAAAGCTGAGAGGCTACTGCATCAGAAAGCATTTTTCCGTACTTCTCGCATAGTTCTACTGTACGTCTCGGGAGGGGATTCTGATCGCCGCCGCATGTATTGAAAAACATGGCTGTTGCGCCCGGGTATTGCTGTTCGAGGTAAACCTGTGCATAACCGGGATAGTCGCCTGACCAGAGGTTATGGCTCAATGTAGTCGGGTGGCAGGCATAGCCAAAGAGAACGCCCATCAGGTTGCCTTTGGCACCTTTTATGGCCAGTACAGGCACGCTGTGGTCGACGGCACCTTTGAACGGGGTTCCGGAAGCGATCATTTGAGGGACTTCAGCTTCTTTGTTTTCCCTTCTGTTTACCGCAAAAGTGCATTTTCCTTCTCCCTTGGATAATTGTGCCGGCTGAAGATTTTTCAAGGCACTGTCTATCGCTTTGAGAATCTCATCGCTCATCCACAATCCGTACTCGTATACGAGTTTACGTTGTGCATCGTCGGCCGGGTAGTAGTCCTGCAAATCATCTTCCAGACATGGGCCCGAATGATTGTGAGAAAACGTTAGCATCACGTCTGCCTGGCTGAACCCGAACCGCTTGTTTATTTTCTGATACAATCTTTCATAGACAGTTTTGGACATGCCCTGATGATCGGTGGTAATCAGGACCGATTTTTTACCTCCGGGCGCTTCGAGAACAAGCACTTTAGCCCAAACGTCATGAAGTTTCCCCTCGGGTGATCTTTTGGAACCGTAGCCGGCCAGCCATACGTCTGTCCTGGGTGTGATGACAATCCGTCCTATTCCCGCTTTCCAGCCGGATTTTGAGACATCATTTGCCGAATTATTTTCAGATTCATCTCCATGGTGAAAGAAAGCACTCCCGCTCACATGGCAGATTAAAAAGAGTAGAGATACCAATAAAGTTGTCTTATTTTTCATATTTGTCTTTGTAATGCGGACTTAGTCCATCAAGGAAAAGGTATTAGTTACGATCGGAGATTGATTGATTTAAAAAAATATCGAACCTTGTTTTCAGGCTTTTCAATCTGAGCTCAAGTTATCACTTAAATTTTAATTCATAGGCGTAAGGGTGTTTTAGCGCCAAAAAGGGATGTTCTTCCGGGTTTTAAAGACTATGGTAATGGGACTACCTGGATCGCACCTTCTTTACCAGTTTTCTGGCCGTCTCAGTAATACGGTCCTCTATATCCCCTGCCCATCTCCAGGCGGGGCGTCCGTATTCATCCAGGTGACTTCCTCCTTCATATCCACCTTCCTCCCATACGCGTCGGGAGGGAATGTAAGCGGCCATTTCGTTGGTATATCCGGAGACCCAGGTACTTCCCTGGCCAAATTCTTTTTTGAAATTCAGGGAGTAATCTACCACAGCCTCGCCTCCGATTCCTATGATCGTGAGCTCTTTCCCCAGTTGCCAGGCCTGAATCGGGTATTCGTAATATTTTGGAAATACAACACCGTCATCCAGTTGTTTGAGCATGCGTTTTGCCCATCTTGAACGTAAAGGGTCACCTTTCATGGCAATGGGATCTAATTTTTCGCGGGTTGCCACTTCCAGGAAGTCAAGGTTTACATATTCAAAAGCCGTTCGTAGCTGCGGAGATATAGGTTTAAGAGGAGTGTTTAGCTGACTTATAACCGCGTCAGACAACATACGGCCGTAACGCTCGCAGCGTTCGACGGTAAACCTGGGGAGTGGATCCTGGTCGCCGCCGCAGGTATTAAAAAACATGGCTGTGGCGCCGGGATATTGCTGTTCAAGGTAAACCTGTGCATAACCGGGATAATCGCCTGACCATAAATTATGGCTGAGCGTAGTGGGATGGCATGCATAGCCAAACAGAACGCCCATGAGATTTCCATTAGCCCCTTTGATGGCGAGCACCGGAACACTATGATCGACGGCTCCTTTGAACGGGGTTCCGGAAGCGATCATCTGAGGTACTTCCGCCTCCTTGTTTTCTCTTCTGTTTACGGCAAAAGTGCATTTTCCTTCTCCCTTGGATAATTGTGCCGGCTGAAGATTTTTCAAGGCACTGTCTATCGCTTTGAGAATCTCATCGCTCATCCACAATCCGTACTCGTATACGAGTTTACGTTGTGCATCGTCGGCCGGGTAGTAGTCCTGCAAATCATCTTCCAGACATGGGCCCGAATGATTGTGAGAAAACGTTAGCATCACGTCTGCCTGGCTGAACCCGAACCGCTTGTTTATTTTCTGATACAATCTTTCATAGACAGTTTTGGACATGCCCTGATGATCGGTGGTAATCAGGACCGATTTTTTACCTCCGGGCGCTTCGAGAACGAGCACTTTAGCCCAAACGTCATGAAGTTTCCCCTCCGGGACTCTTTTATAGCCATAGCCTGCAAGCCAAACGTCTGTCTGCGGGGTAATGACTATCCTGCCTATACCAGCCTTCCAGCCGGATTTATAGGTGTCATCTTCTGAATGGTGCTCACCCTCACTTTTTGGGTGGAAGAAAGCGTGGCCTTTTATGCCGCAGATGAGAAGTAGCAGAGATAAATATAAGGTTATCGTCTGTTTCATATTGGTATTGCTAAGGCGAATCAGAGCCGCCAGGGTAAAGGTTTTAATTATAAATGGGCTAACAGATACTGGAACTTGCGTTTCTGATTTTCAAATCGGCGCTCAAGTTATCAATTAAATTTATGATTAACAGGGTGAGAGAGGGATCCAGAGGGAAAAGTGAGTCAAAGTACGCAGCCGGGGGGCCAGAGGTTTATGGTTACCTGTCGCGCACTTTTTTTACAAGTCTGCGTACTGTTCCCGTTATGCGGTATTCTATATCCCCTGCCCATCTCCAGGCCGGACGTCCGTATTCATCCAGGTGACTTCCTCCTTCATATCCACCTTCTTCCCACACGCGTCTGGAGGGAATATAAGCGGCCATCTCGTTGGTGTATCCTGATACCCAGGTACTTCCCTGGCCAAATTCTTTTTTGAAATTAAGGGAGTAATCTACCACAGCTTCGCCCCCGATTCCAATGATCGTGAGCTCTTTCCCCAGTTGCCAGGCCTGAACCGGGTATTCATAATATTTTGGAAATACAACGCCGTCATCCAGTTGTTTGAGCATACGTTTGGCCCATCTGGAACGTAAAGGGTCACCTTTCATGGCAATGGGCTCTAATTTTTCGCGGGTTGCCACTTCCAGGAAGTCAAGGTTTACATATTCAAAAGCCGTTTGCAGCCGGGGAGATATAGGTTGCAACGGCGTGTCTAATTGTTTGATGACGGCATCGGACAGCATACGCCCGTAACGCTCGCAGCGCTCGACCGTAAATCTCGGAAGTGGGTTCTGATCACCGCCACAGGTATTAAAGAACATGGCCGTGGCACCGGGAAATTTTTGCTCAATATTGATTTGAGCATAGCCCGGGTAGTCTCCCGACCAAAAGTCGTGATTCAGTGTGGTAGGGTGACATGCATAGCCAAACAAAACACCCGTGAGTTTACCTTTACT
>CAZAVR010000075.1:0-12581 GCA_964488435.1 uncultured Cytophagales bacterium
TAGAAAGGTAAAATTGCTGTATAAAATAGCGAGCACAATGAGAAAAACACCGCCGAGGGAAGTGATTACCCGCTGCTGCAGGTTATTATAGTTATTCAGTCTGGCATTCATTATTTAAGATTTTCAATGCATCATCTCTGTCTTCGGAAAGTACATATACCTCACAATACCCAATGAGATAGCTGCTGTCCTGCTTGTTGAGCACCACGGCCTGTATTCCGTTGGCCTCTAAAACTGATCGAGTGATTTCTGCACTTTCAGGAAGGCTTGTTACAAATATTTTATCCCAGTTCTCTGTCATAATTTCTAAAAGATCCCCTGAAAAGCGGTTGAACAGTTGATACCCTGATCCGGGCTTCAGCTTTTGGCCGGCTGGTTAACATGATACTTTTGGTAAAGCCATCTCATCATCAGCACAACGAGCAAAAGTGACGCGGCTGCCAGCATGGGAGAGATGGAATGATTATCTTCAATATTTATGTCTGTGATCTTCCGGCGATAAAGATATACCATTAAAACCATTAATCCATTATTAACCAAATGAGAAAGAACAGCCAGACTCAACCTGCCCGTCCAAAGGTAGATATACCCGAACAGCGCTCCCAAAAGCAGGCGGGGTATAAATCCGTAAAATTGAAAATGGATAGCACTGAACACCGCAGCGGAAATCCAGACCGCGGCATGAGGATGTTTCATCACATAAGTCAGCTTTCTCTGGATTACCCCCCTGAAAAGGAACTCCTCCCCGATGGCCGGAATAACTGCGACCACAAGCAGCGCCACGGCCAACTGCTCCCAACTATCGAAATCCATGTATTTTTTCGTCAACCCGGCCAGCTCATCCTCTTTATTGCGCATCCAAACCTCCACATCCTTCAGGAATTCCGGGAAAACCAGCCCCTGGTTCCACTCTATGGTCAGGGAAACGAAAGGTATGGACACCATCGTCAAAGCGAATACGGAGAGTACATCGGACACCGGAACATTTCCATGGGAAAACCAGGCCCTGACCGGATAACGTTCCACAAAAACACCGTACAAAAGAGAGGGAATAAAAAATGTGCAAATATGGACGAATCCCTGCAAAACCATGATCGCATACCACCCGTAATCGGATGCCTGCGGGTTCGCGAGAAGCTTGGACAAATCACCCTCTCCGCCAGGCGAAAGCACCTGAAAAATGAAAATCATCAGGATATTTCCCAGGGACATACCCAAAAGGACAAATCCGAAAAGAATCAGTAAACCTCTCCAAAGATCGTCCGCGCCAAATTCGGCCCTGCTATTTTCCTGCATAAAGTAAAACAATACCAAAAATTAAAAAAGTCGGGGATACGCCTTGTAAAAATCCCTGCACCACCCCGTCAGCAAGGCAAAATATCAAACTTTTGCGCTACCACCGAAACAAAAATACGAGCAATACCGAAACATACCTGCTTTTTTTACCAAAAGCCGGGCAGGCAAGGCATTTTCCAGGCCTGACCACTGAGTAAAAGCGGTAAGCGCCCTAAAAATAAGAACATCTCTCAACAGAGGACAGGCCGCTGACATTTTTAAACGATAATTCGTGTAAATTTGCCCTTCGAAACACTTCGGGACTACAGGCAATTTGCCGGACCGACTTTATCGATGCGTGAAAAAAACATGGTAAAAATAGCTGACATAGAATTAGGAGATTTCCCACTGCTGCTGGCACCCATGGAGGATGTGAGTGATCCTCCTTTCAGAGCGGTCTGCAAGGAACATGGCGCCGACCTGATGTACACGGAGTTTATTTCTTCCGAAGGCCTGATAAGAGATGCCGCGAAAAGTGTCCAAAAGCTCGATATATTTGAGTATGAACGTCCCATTGGCATTCAACTGTTTGGGAGCGACGTGGAAACGATGCGATCCTGTTCGGAAATTGCCACAAAAGCCGGACCCGACCTCATTGATATCAACTATGGATGCCCGGTAAAAAATGTGGCCTGCAAGGGGGCCGGGGCAGCTTTGCTTCAGGATATCCCCAAAATGGTACGCATGACCGAAGCTGTGATCAAGTCCACGCATCTGCCCGTAACAGTAAAAACGCGTCTGGGATGGGATGAAAATACAAAAAACATCGCAGAAGTGGCTGAGAGACTACAGGACATTGGCATCCGGGCTTTGTCTATCCACGGCCGAACAAGGGTGCAAATGTATAAGGGTTCCGCAGACTGGTCTCTCATTGCGAAAGTGAAAGAAAACCCGAGGATAAAGATTCCGATTTTTGGAAACGGGGATATTGACTCGCCGGAAAAAGCGCTGGAGTACAAGAATCGCTATGGCGTTGACGGCGTGATGATCGGGCGGGCATCTATAGGCTATCCATGGATATTTAATGAGATCAAGCACTACCTCCGGACCGGCCGGCACCTCCCCTCACCGACCATTGCACAACGCGTGGAAGCATGTCGTAAACATCTGGAGTTTTCCATCCGCTGGAAAGGAGAAGTCACGGGGATATTTGAAATGCGCAGACACTACACCAACTATTTCAAGGGACTCGATCATTTCAAACCCTTCCGAATGAAACTCGTGGAATGTATGTCTTCGGATCAGATTCTTGAAATACTTGGGGTTATCTCCCAGACTTATGAAAATGAAGAGATGACAGCCTGAAAACCTTAGATTTTTCAGCTGACTTCTCATTTCGTTTGTATTTCTGATCCGGCAAACGTTATTTTTACATCCACATCTTCAATTTCATTATCATGCCCGAATTAAAATACAAACGCATTTTACTAAAATTAAGTGGCGAAGCACTGAACGGGGGCGATAAGGCCCAGGTAATCGATTTCAATATTCTTGACCGTTATGCGCTTGCTGTAAAAGAAATTGTGGATTTGGGAGTGCAGGTTGCCATAGTGATAGGCGGAGGAAATATATTCAGAGGAGCTTCAGTAGAAAAATCAGGCATTGACCGGGTTCAGGGAGACCACATGGGAATGCTCGCCACTGTCATCAATGGTATGGCTATTCAGAGCGCCCTGGAAAAACACGGCGTGCTGTCACGACTCATGTCAGCCATAAAAATGGAGCAGGTCTGTGAGCCGCTTATCCGCCGAAGAGCGATTCGGCACCTGGAAAAGGGGCGGGTGGTTATTTTTGGCGCCGGAACTGGCAATCCCTATTTCACTACTGATACCACCGCCGGGCTGCGTGCGATAGAAACAGAGGCTGAGGTCGTACTCAAAGGAACCAGAGTAGACGGCGTATATACCGCAGATCCGGAAAAAGATCCTGCCGCCACTAAATACGACAGCCTCTCCTTCGACGAAGCACTTTCTAAGAACCTAAAAATTATGGACATGACTGCTTTTACCCTGTGTAAAGAGAATCATCTGCCCATCATTGTATTTGATATGAACAAACCCGGCAATCTGCGGGATCTGGTGACCGGCAAAAAAGTAGGAACGACAGTCGGAGAGATCTGAAATATATTGCAAAATAATACCATAACTTAAAAATAATGGAAGAAGTAGATCTGTACCTTGATATGGCCAGAGAGACAATGGACGGCGCTATCAAACATTTAACTATTGAACTGGGTAAAATCCGGGCCGGCAAAGCCACACCTCAAATGCTGGAAGGCATACAAGTGGAGTATTACGGTTCTATGTCCCAGATCCAGAATGTGGCTTCAATCAACACACCAGACGCCCGGACACTTGCTATTAAACCATTCGAGAAAAAATTGATAGGAGAAATCGAAAAGGCCATACGTAACAGCAGCCTTGGCCTCTCGCCTATGAATGACGGGGAGCTGATCCGTATCGTAGTACCTCCCCTGACCGAAGAGCGGAGGAAAGACCTCGTAAAAAGGGCAAAAAACGAAATTGAGACCGCAAAAATTAACGTCCGAAACATTCGTCAGGACGCCAACAATTCCATACGGAAACTTGGCAAAAACGGCTTATCCGAAGATCTGGTGAAGGCTGCCGAAGAAAGAGTACAGAAGATAACCGACAGCTACGTTGCCAAAATAGAACAGATTTTTATTGCCAAAGAAAAAGACATCATGGAAGTATAGCGTACCTGGTGTCTTTTTGAATAGTTTTTATAATATGAATGGCGCGCGGCCTAAAGGCCGCGCGCCATTCATATTATAAAAACACTCCCGACTTCACTGTATCTTCTCTAGCTGCTGGAAATCTTGCCAAACCTGTATTGAAACGTCAGGTTCATCAACCTGGAAGTCTGATGCCAGTAAGAGGTCTGATCATACATCGGCGTCTGCAATTCATTTTTATAATTTCTGGATAAGATGACGTCGCGCACATTAAATGAAACCGTGCCTTTTTTCTTCATGATCACTTTTCTCACGCCCATATTCGCTACAAATACGCCGTCTCTTATTCCCTGGGCAATGGCGCGCGGGCCTTCATAATTGATATAGGCCGAAGCACGAAGATCCAAAGGTAAAGTGATGAAAGCATTCAGATTACCGGCATAGCTCCAGGTCCTGTTATCTATCTGAGCCATTTCTGATACCACTTCGCTCCGGAATACCCGTCCATTCATGGTAAACCTGAGTTTCGGAGAAACTTTATGCGAGAAATCTGTTTCGAAACCATAGGATACTTCGCGTCCTACGTTATCGTACCGCGTATAAGAAATTCCTTCTTCGTCAATGGTACGGATCCTGGTGATTGCATCGTTTGAGTAATCCATAAACAAAGAAGGTCCCCAGCCTCCGGATGCCTCATAGCTTGAATAACTCAACTGGACTTTATGAACGGATTCCGGCTTCAGATTAGGATTGCCCGACTGTATGTTCCTTGGATCCGAAACGTCGGTATAGGGATTTAACCAGATCGCCTCCGGCCGCTGTAATGTCCTGCTGTAATTCAATTTGGTCATGGCGCCTTTGGTTCCCAATTTACGGCTCAGGGCCAGAGAAGGGATCAAAGTCAGAAAGTGCACATCAAATTCACTTCCGGTGGTAATCTGCTCGATAGACTGATAATAATCGGTAAGGCGCAGCCCCGCACGAACCCCCCAAAGGTCGCTCTTTTGCGAAAAAGTAACAAACCCGGTGTACAACTGGTCATCAACATTAAATACATTGCTCAGCCGCCGGTCGTATTGGTATTCTTCTGCTGCTGTATTGTAGGTATAGAAAACATTTGAATTGTCATTGTCGCCAAACCGCCCGCGGATTCCCATTTCCAGCGTAGCGTTCGGGTTAACAGGAAGCGTGTAATCCGAATTCAGAAACAGCGCACCCCTGGTATTTTTCACAACACTATACTGGTCACGAACAAGGCTGGGCGTTTCACTCAGCTGGTCTATATCATTGCCGCCCGTTGTCCCACCCATCGAGTAGTTCGCTGTGAAGGTAATCATGTGTTCCTTCTTATCGAACTTATGCCTGAAATCAACGTTGAAATTCGCATTGTTCACATCCCTGGCAACATCTGTGATCCTTTCAAATTTGCTTGAAACCGAGCCGTCGTACCTGGTGGTCTCATTATACAACCAGCTGTAGTTATCACTTCCATTCACCGTATAATTCACACTTGCTTCCAGGGAACTTTTCTCGTTAAAAGCATAATTGGCTCCCAAACGACCAAACAAGTTCATTCCCTGATTCTGCCCGTCCCCTCTTTGAAAAAGCCCCGTAGGCTTCTCACTTACATAGTTGGTCCTGGTAAGATTTCTATCCCAGTAGCTGTTCCGTACATCAGCACTCACAGCTGCGCTGAGGCCGAGCTTATTCGATTTAAAGCTTCCGTTGGCAGCCATCCCATGATTTCCCTGATTACCTGCATTGAGCCTTCCATTTCCGTTCATTCCCCGGATACGTACGCCTTTGGTAATGATGTCAATTACACCTGAAGCACCATCACCTTCGTATTTGGCAGATGGAGTAGTCATTACATCAATCCTTTCTATCAGGTTGGCAGGGAAAGATTGTAAAATAGTGGGTAAATCACTGCCATACTGAGTTGAGGGCTTGCCGTCGATGAGTACAATTACATTCCCCTTACCTCTTACTTGCGGACTTCCATTCTCATCTAAGGAGACCGCAGGTAATTTTTCCAGGATCTCACTTGCATTATTACTGGTTGCCAGTAAATCAGCACCGATAGTAATAGACTTTTTATCTATGTCTTCCACAACCGTACTTCTGTCAGCGGTCACGACGACTTCGTTAAGTCGCTGCGCATCGGGCACCAGCGATAGCACACCCAAGTCGGTAACCGCCTCTTTCCCTTCTGTGATAGCTATACCGGGCAGATACAAGGTCTTGAATCCCATATTGCTCACCCGAATGATGTACTTACCCGCCTTGGTACCTGCAATAACAAAAGCTCCATGCTCATCTGCTACTGCACCACCTACAAGACTGGAATCAGTCGCGTTAAGAACCGCGATGGTCGCAAAACCGGCGGCAGCATTATCAGGTGCTTCTACAACCTTTCCCACCACCCGGTCGGTAGTATTAAGATACTCGGAATGAAGTGCCGGGTGAGAGGCCTCTCCGTCTATAGGGATCAATAAAACCGGAAGGCAGAATAACAGGGGGAGTAAATTGTTTTTTCTCACGATCATTTTTTTTGTAGCTGCGAAAGGGCACTTTTTCACCCATAAAGCTCACAGAACGATTTGCAACTTTAAATATCAAAAAAAAGCAAACAAAACACAACCTACAAAGCTCTTTTGCCATAATAAAAGAGCTTCTATCGGCTTTTTGCCGCATATTTAACCTTTAGATGATAAAGAGAGCCCGGAGTTTAACGCCCCCCGAATATTTCTGCTTTTTTTTAGATTTCACCTCGCTTATCCGCTACCTTTCATTTGTGAGAAGCCTGTAAAAAAAAGAGCGGGCCATTTTTGCAAATGGCCCGCTCTTTTTACTCAATCTTTCTTAAAACCGTCGAAACCCCGGTGGTTCGACTCCTCATATAGCCGCTCTCTGGAAAAACTCCTGAAATAATCAAAGGTGATCCTAAGACCTTCTTCCCTGCTCACCTTAGGCTCCCAGTTGAGTATTTCTCTGGCTTTGGTAATGTCCGGACGCCTCTGTTTGGGGTCGTCCTGCGGAAGTGGTCTGTAA
The DNA here is from genome assembly GCA_964488435.1 of uncultured Cytophagales bacterium. Classification (GTDB taxonomy): domain Bacteria; phylum Bacteroidota; class Bacteroidia; order Cytophagales; family Spirosomataceae; genus JBEBSO01. The sequence goes on from CAZAVR010000075.1 coordinate 7,082, forward strand.
ATAATCTTTTGCTCGGTGCCTGTTAATTTGATAATTTCCTCAGCAAATTCCTTAATCGTGATCTCAGACGGATTGCCTATATTGACGGGCTCCGGATAATCGCTTAGCAACAGCCGGTAAATCCCCTCCACCAGGTCGTCCACATAACAGAAGGAACGCGTTTGCGAACCATCCCCGAAAATAGACAAATCTTCCCCACGCAAAGCCTGGCCTATAAAAGCCGGCAACACACGTCCGTCGTTCAGACGCATTCTGGGGCCGTAGGTATTAAAAATCCGGACAATTCTCGTCTCCAGTCCATGGTACCGGTGATAAGCCATGGTGATTGCCTCCTGATAGCGCTTAGCCTCATCATAGCATCCGCGAGGGCCTATCGGGTTAACATGTCCCCAATACTCCTCCGTTTGCGGATGTACCAGCGGATCACCGTAAACTTCCGAAGTAGAAGCGATGATAAACCTTGCTTTCTTCACCCTTGCGAGACCAAGCAGGTTGTGCGTACCCATCGCACCTACTTTCAGGGTTTGTATGGGAATCTTGAGATAGTCAATCGGGCTTGCCGGCGACGCAAAATGAAGAATATAGTCAAGTTCACCAGGCACATGAACAAACTTGGTCACATCATGATGATAGAACTCAAAGTGCTCGTTGGGCATCAGGTGTTCTATATTTCTCAGATCACCGGTTATAAGATTGTCCATGGCCACTACCTTGTAGCCTTCCCTGATAAAACGGTCGCAAAGATGCGATCCCAAAAAACCGGCAGCACCGGTAATAAGAACTCTTTTCATTTTAAGTTTTTGAATTTCTCCGGATAGTTTAGCAAAATATATCAGCCTTCCACACGCTCTCGTCCTATACTATAATAGGTGTAACCCAGCTCTCTCATGTGATCCAGTTCGTAAAGATTACGGCCGTCGAAAACCACCTTGTTCTTCAGCAAAGTCGTCACCTTATCGAAATCAGGAGTCCGGAACTGCGGCCACTCGGTAAATATCATCAAGGCATCGGCATCGTCAAGGGCTGCATAAGCTGTATGGCAAAAGGTAACCTCAGGCAGCAACTTTTTCACATTGTTCATAGCTTCAGGATCATAGGCTGTTACCTGAGCGCCCGCCGCCAGGAGATACCTGATGTTTTCAAGCGCCGGCGCTTCCCGCACGTCATCCGTGTAAGGCTTGAATGCCAACCCCCATACAGCGATGGTTTTCCCCTTCAAATCTCCGCCAAAATAGCTCTCCACCAAAGGAATAAGTCTCTTTTTCTGATCGTCATTGACCGACATCACTGACTCCAGGATACGGAAATTATACCCGAAATCCCTGGATGTTTTGGCGAGTGCCTGAACGTCCTTGGGAAAACAACTTCCTCCATATCCTATTCCCGCAAAAAGAAAACGCTTTCCGATCCTGCTGTCAGTACCTATCCCTCTCCTTACGTCGTCCACATTTGCACCGGCTTTCTCACACAGGTTCGCGATTTCGTTCATAAAGGTAATCTTCATGGCAAGAAAGGAATTGGCGGCATACTTTGTCATTTCTGCTGATCTTTCGTCCATAAAAATAACCGGGTTCCCCTGCCTCACCAGCGGCGCGTAAAGCTTTTCAATTACTTTCTTCGCTTTTTCGGAACCTGTACCTACTACCACCCTGTCAGGCTTCATAAAATCATCTACAGCGACACCTTCCCTTAAAAATTCGGGGTTAGAAACAACGTCAAATTCAACTTTCGCATTTTTAGCGATCGCCGCCCGTACCTTCTCGGCCGTGCCTACCGGCACCGTGCTTTTGTCGATGACCACTGCGTAGCTATCCAGAAGCGGACCAAGGTCATCAGCTACTTTCAAAATGTATTTGAGATCGGCCGAACCATCCTCCCCCGGCGGGGTGGGCAAAGCAAGAAAAATCACCTGCGCATCTTTGATACCCTCCGCAAGATCCGTAGTAAATTTGAGACGTCCTTCGTTTGAGTTTCTCTCAAAAAGAACGTCCAGCCCCGGTTCATATATTGGGATCTCGCCTTTCTGCAGCCTTTCTACTTTGTTGCTGTCGATGTCGATACAGGTTACCTGGTTGCCCGTCTCAGAAAAACAGGTCCCTGTCACCAGTCCTACATACCCGGTCCCAACTACTGCTATTTTCATAATTTTTCTTTGTAAATGGTAAAATTGTTTGGCTGTGAATAGTAAATTGATTTCATTGTGAAAACATCGGTATTCAATATTGCTCAAAAATAGTTTTTTTCCTTTAAACTCAACCGATGTATCCATTAATTTAAATTGGATTATTTCATAAAGTTCGCATCGGAAAACCAACTTTCATCAACATTAAACTTCGACCATCATGAACACACAAAAATCTGAAAATCAAGAAATTATAAAAGAATCAGTACGTGATTTCTCTCACCGAAACATTCAACCTTTTGTCTCCGAATGGGACGAATCCCAGTATTTTCCGCGTGCACTTTTTGAGGAAATGGGTAACCTCGGATGGATGGGCATGCTCGTACCTGAAATTTACGGCGGCGCAGGACTCGGCTATCGCGAATACATTACGGCGATTATCGAAATCGCTAAGACAGATCCATCCATAGGCCTGTCGCTGGCTGCTCACAATTCACTATGCACCAACCATTTGCTTCACTTTGGAAACGAAAATCAAAAACAAAAATACCTGCCATTACTCGCCTCCGGGAAATGGCTGGGCGCCTGGGGACTTACCGAAGCAGGTACCGGATCTGATGCCGGCAACATGCTTACCTTCGCCGAGCGGGACAGTGACCACTGGATAATTAACGGTACCAAGAGCTTCATCACGCACGGCATTTCTGCTGATCTGGCCATAGTCATAGCAAGAAACAAAGACATTGACGCTAAGCGCAATACGACGGCCTTTCTCATCGAAAGAGGAACACCAGGTTTCAGCGGAGGTAAAAAGCTGAACAAGCTCGGTATGCGGGCGTCCGAAACCACCGAAATGATTTTCGAAGATTGCCGCATCCCGGACAGCCAGCGTATAGGTGAGGTGGGTGAAGGATTTATCCAGTCGCTCAAAATTCTCGACGGGGGCAGAATATCCATTGCCGCGCTTGCTGTAGGTACAGCCTGGGGAGCTTACCTCGCCGCCCGCGATTACGCAAAAGTAAGGCGACAATTCGGGCAACCCATTGCCAGTTTTCAGGCCATTTCTTTTAAACTGGCTGATATGTACACCGACATTCAGGCTTCTGAACTACTTACTTACCAGGCAGGCGACCTCAAAGACAATGATCAGGTGGTAACCCTGGCCAGCGCTACAGCGAAATATCATGCTTCAGAAACAGCCGTACGTGTTTCGGGAGAAGCCGTACAGATACTGGGCGGCTATGGATTTACAAAGGACTATCCCGTCGAAAAATTCTTCCGGGACAGCAAACTCTGCACAATAGGCGAAGGCACAAGCGAAATTCAAAAACTGGTCATAGCCCGGGAAATCCTCCTCCGATAAACCGGCAGTGTCTGCCGTTCATCGTCATATACCTGCCGGTAAACCGGTGATTGAACGGTTTTATCCCATTATATCCGGTCTTCAGCAGAAAATTCGCTAATTTTAAGAAAAAGAAGTTCTCATCTTAACCTTTCGTTCTATGTCACTACCACTCATTATCCTCTTAGCGCTTGTCGTCCTCACCATACTCATGACTGTAAAGGTTGTGCCTCAGCAAAAAGCTTATGTGATAGAGCGGCTCGGAAAATTTTATACAGTGCTTCAGCCCGGTATTAACTTTATTATTCCGTTTTTTGACCGAGCTGCTTATAAACTGAGTCTGAAAGAAAATGCCATTGACATTCCTGAGCAAATCTGTATCACCAAAGACAATGTCCAGGTAAGGATGGATGGCGTGATTTTCATTCAGGTCATTGATGCCAAAAAAGCATCTTATGGTATTTCGGACTACAAATTTGCCGTTATCCAGCTGGCACAAACCACCATGCGTAGCGAAATAGGTAAAATTGACCTCGATAAATCCTTCGAAGAACGGATGACGATCAACCGGGCGGTGGTAGAATCCATTGACGAAGCGGCGATTGGCTGGGGAGTTAAGGTACTACGATATGAGATTAAAAATATCACTCCGCCGCAAAGCGTTCTGGTCGCCATGGAAAAGCAAATGCAGGCAGAAAGAGAAAGACGCGCGGTAATCCTTCAATCAGACGGAGAAAAGCAGGCCGCCATCAATCAGGCAGAAGGACAAAAACAAAAAGTAGTACTGGAATCAGAAGGCTTGAGATCTCGTCAGATCAATGAAGCCGAAGGTGAGGCCGCTGCTATTCGGTCCGTGGCCGAGGCTACGGCGGACAGCATCCGCCTGGTGGCGGCAGCTATCCAGACGCCGGGTGGTAATGAGGCTATACAGCTGAAAGTAGCCGACAATCTTGTCGATCAGTTTGGCAAACTGGCAAAAACCAACAATACCCTTATCCTTCCTGCTAACTTTGGGGACATGGGATCCATGATTGCGGCAGCCATGAGTGTTGTCAGGTCAGAACAGAACAAGCCTGCGAACAAACAGTAACCACTATATATTCAGCAAAAAACTTTATTCTTATGGATTTGTCCCTTCCTCAAATTTGGCTGATCGTCGGACTGGTAATGCTGTTGGCAGAGCTGGTCAGTGTCACGTTGGTATTCATATTTTTTGCGGTGGGAGCTTTTGCAACAGCACTATTGGCTATACTCGGCATCGTCAATGAACCGGACACCCAAATCATGTGCTTTTCTGTGATCTCATTTTTATCCCTGATCCTGCTCAGAAAACAGGCAAAGCTTCTCTTCTTCAAGGGAGGTAAAAGCCCGGAATACAACGAATTTATAGGAGAAACAGCCATGGTTATACGGGAAATACCTCAGGGAGGTGAAGGGAAAATTTTCTATCGTGGCGCCGAATGGATCGCTACCTCCAGTCACCATCAGGCGATTGAAGCAGGCAGTAAAGTGATTATCAGAAATACCGACGGAATAAAACTTATCGTCGACGAGGCTTGAAAATGCCTGCCAACCTGAAAAAGGGATTGGTACTTAGTTACCAATCCCTTTTTTGTTGAATTCCGAAATACGGCCAGGCTTATTTCAAAGCTTCGGCCACGGGGTCACCAATCGAACCGCTTGGAGGTAAAATCCTCAGTAGTGCCGAAATGGTCGGCGCGATATCAGCTATAGTCGTTCTCCTCAGGGTCTCTCCCTTCTTCACACCCCATCCATAAAGTACAAATGGCACATGCGTATCATAGTTATAGGGGGTACCGTGTGTAGTCCCTGTCGACCCTCCTGAAAACCAGTTCGGCGTAGGAATAATCTGGAGGTCTCCACTCCTCTTCGCGTTAAAGAGATTTTTGTAGAGGCCACTGTGATAATCCGGAATATCGGCTTCATTGACTTTTCTCAGGTTGATCACATTGGCCACCGACGGATCTTCGAGAATGGCGTTTTTTACCACCTTAAGTACGTCGTCAACACTTATT
>CAZAVR010000076.1:0-3368 GCA_964488435.1 uncultured Cytophagales bacterium
GAAAGGTGGCCGTCATATCGCTACCTTCGGGCCGTTTTTTACCGAAACTCAACCCACTCCACCCGTAGGCGAAAACCGCTTGAGGGAGTGCAAATGGAATGCAACGGCAAAAATAAAAATTCCGGAAGACTGGGTGAGTGGTGTTTATCTTGGAAAGCTCTCCTGTAAAGCACACAGATACCAGAGTTACGTCATTTTTGTGGTGCGGGACGGCCGCAAAGCTGATGTGCTCTTTCAGACGAGCGATACCACTTGGCAAGCCTACAACAAATGGCCCGAAAACCACTGTTTGTATGAGACCGATCCCCCGGTGCGGGTGTGGAGTTCTACCACAGCGGTGAGTTATGACCGTCCGTACGGCTGGTACCCTCAGGTAGTAGATCAACCTCTTTCGCAGGGATCCGGTGAGTTTTTACTCTGGGAGTATCCCCTTTGTTATTGGTTAGAGCAGAACGGATATGATGTCACCTACGGGTCAAACATAGACACCCATAACAGAAAGGCCGGCCTGGACCGGGTGCGCTGTTTCCTTTCGGTGGGCCATGACGAATACTGGAGTACGGAGATGTACGACAATATCGTGGCCGCTATACAGAAAGGTTTAAGTGTAGCCTTCCTGAATGGAGACTCTGTGGTAGCAACTATTCCTCTGAATCAACTGAATTACCAGGGGCGTCCCAGCCGCATCATCCGGAGAACGGGGATGTTTGGCGGTATCACCGATGAAGATCGGGCCATTTATCAGAAGGTACGGGGATGGGCGTTAGATGTGCTCAACGAAAAATGGGAGAAACATGGCCCTCCGCAGAACCGTTTGGTCGGTGGACGAACCACTTATCCCGGAAACGGTTCAGGTGATTGGACACTTGTGAACGAGAAACACTGGCTGCTGGAAGGGACCAAAATGAAGAACGGAGAAAGCGTGCCGGGGTTAGTCGGATGGGAATACCACAGCGAGCCGCCTACGGATGTTCCGGGCCTTGAGATCATTGCTTCGGGGAATGTCTACCGTGGTGATGGCTCTTCATCGCCTTATGCAGCCACGATCTATCCGGGTCCCAAAGGGAATTGGGTCTTTAACGCATCGACTATCTACTGGTCCCTGGGTTTATCAGATCCACCGGGAGTGACGCTGCCCTTCTCTCATTTGGGAAGGCCGCATGGCGTGGACGCAAGGGTGCAGCGTATTACCTCTAATTTTCTAAAAAAATGCCTCGGTTAACGGGGTGAAATCATTCAAGCCGGCTTTCCAAAGGTAGGACTGAAGGTGTGCAAAAGGCCGGGTAAAAGTAACGCTTACTTTAAAACCCGGCCTTTCCATTGGTACGATTTGCTTTGGCCCGACAGCCCAAAAGTTACCACATAGAAAGGATAAATTAATTGTACCAAAGGAATAGCCGGGATACAGTGGCCTTTTTCGAGAAACCGCAGAAGTGTTGAAATAAAAAGCCACTCAGGCAGGATCTTAAGCAGGATAAGCGCTGTTAACGTATACCCTGAAAGGTTGCCCGTTAGCATGAAAAATACAGCGACAATCAATGAAAAGTTGATCAGGAAAATATATCCTGCCAGTATTTTCGGGTATGCTGAGCGGTAGTGTGTCCATTTGCTTGCCCACCGTTTGCGCTGCTGATAAAATCCGCTCCAGGTATCATGTGAAGCTGTGCGGACGATCGCATGTGGGGTTTTTAAAAAACAGACGGAATTCGGATAGTTTGCGTGGATTTTATGCATCAGAAACTCATCATCTCCCGAGGCGATCTGATCGGTGCCCTTGAATCCGTCGACAGATAAAAAAGCCGATTTGCGATAGGAGAGGTTCGCACCATTGCTCATGGTGGGTCGTTTAATTGCGATACAGCAGGCTCCGCTTCCGACAAGGCTGGAGAATTCGACTGTTTGAAGATAGTCTGTTGGTTTTTTCTCGGCCAGGAAGGTTACCGGACCGCTGCAAAGCTGTATTTCCGGATTCACAAATGCACTGAGATGGGCCAGCAGCCAGTCAGGTGTTACTCTGCAGTCGCCGTCTGTGGTGACGATGATATCGCAATTGGCTAAGGATATAGCTCGTTGAATAGCCTCCTTTTTAGGAGACGCGCTGTTTGACTCCGATTGCAAGACAAGTCTGATGCGCATAGAAGAACGGGAAGAAAGCTCCCGGACGATGTTCGCAGTGTTGTCCGTAGAAGCATCATCCACTACCCATACCTCAAAAAGATAATAGGGTAGTGTCTGCTTTTCCAGGTCGCTTAGGAGATGGGCAATATTCTCCTGTTCGTTGCGGACAGGAATAATCACACTGACCTTCAGCTCACCATCTGGCAAAGTAACCGGTAGTGGAAATGTTTCTATACGGTTCCACAGGTAATACAGGGCAAATGTGAAAAACGTATAAGAACTGATAAAAAGGTAAAGCAGGCTTTCAACCATTGTTTCTACTGTGCACCTGTGCGGCAATATTTTTCGAGGGCCGTGGCCGCTTCGGTGTAGCCGAGTTTTTGGGCCTCCAGCAAACTATTGCAGGCGATTTCATGGTCTCCGCTGTCGTATTGGGCAAGCCCTAATCCGTAAAATGCTTTGCCGAATCTGGGGTCTATCAACGTGGCCTTTCTGAAATTGGCGATGGCCCGGGCGTAGTCCTTTTGCCGGTAATAGGTGTTCCCGAGGTTATACCAGGCCAGAGAATTCTTGCCGTTCAATTTCACCGCTTTCTCGAAGTCGGCGGTAGCTCTCGGGATACTGTCCAGGAGCGCATAAACCTGCCCGCGGTTCAGAAATACATCGGCTGTGTCCGGTGCCGCCATCGCAGCTTTGTTATAGTCAAGAAGTGCTTCTCTCAGGTTGTTTTGAGAAGTGTTTAACAGGGCGCGGTTAAAATATGCTTTATAAGTATCGGGTTCAAGTTTGATGGCCTGGTCGTAATCCAGACGGGCGTTGTCGTAAGATTTTAGTTCAAAATGTGCCACACCCCGTGTGTTGAACGCTTCGGCATTTTTCAGATTCTTTTCAATAGACTTGTTCAGATACTCCAGGGCCTCGCCTGTTTTGCCTGCTCTCATCAATTCTTTTCCCTTTTGTAAAAATGCATCAGAAGACTGGGAGCACGCTGTCAAGAGTATGAAAAGTAATATGCCGGAATTTTGAGAAAATATTTTCATGGAAATTGTCTTGAATATTTGAATACGACGTACGGGGCTAAAAGGCTGTTTGATAGAATTTTACAACTGGCTGATGAGACCCGTATCCCCCCGGGAACCCGATTTTGAATCAGCACAGGATATTAAGTCAACGATCTTGTGCTCAAAGTTAGCTCAACATTAAGAAAAAAGCACTACTTTTGTATTGGCAAATCGGAACTACCAGCTCCC
>CAZAVR010000076.1:3378-12538 GCA_964488435.1 uncultured Cytophagales bacterium
CCTGACCGAAGCAAGGGTAGGTGGTCGTAGCGGTGAGATTCTTGGTTTGCCTTTTTTTATTTCTATGCTTCAATCGCTATCTTGCACCGAATTTACTTTCCTAGCCGTTTGGAAGGTTTCCACTAAAAAAATAACTATAACAAATGAAGTTTTTCATTGATACTGCCAATCTGAAAGAAATTGAAGAGGCTCAGTCACTGGGTGTGTTGGATGGTGTGACCACAAATCCGTCGCTGATGGCGAAGGAAGGTATTGTGGGTAAGAATAATATAATGAGTCACTATAAGGCCATCTGCGATATAGTGGACGGAGATGTAAGTGCTGAGGTGATATCGACAGATTTTGAGGGCATGATCAGGGAGGGAGAAGAGCTTGTTGAAATCGACAGCAAAATCGTGGTGAAGGTGCCTATGATCAAAGATGGTGTAAAAGCGTTGAAGTATTTTTCTAACAAAGGCATCCGTACGAATTGTACCCTGGTATTTTCTGCCGGCCAGGCTATCCTGGCGGCGAAAGCGGGCGCAACTTATGTGTCGCCTTTTTTGGGGCGTCTCGATGATATCGGATTCGATGGCGTAGCTTTGATCGAGCAGATCGTCAATATATACCGTAACTATGGTATCGAAACGCAGATTCTCGCTGCGTCTATCAGAGGACCTCTTCACATTATCCAGTGTGCTGAACTGGGTGCTGATGTGATGACAGGCCCGCTAAGTGCCATACTTGCGTTGTTGAAGCATCCTTTAACAGATGCAGGACTTGAGAAATTCCTGGCAGATTACAAGAAGGGTAATTCCTAAAACTGACCATAGGCAATGACCATATACCCGACGCGGGAGCCGGTCATTGCCTAAAAAAATTGTATAGTGCAATGCGATATAAGCAAGAGCCGGTAGTTAGTTTAGAAAACGCCGATATCTACCAGGGGCAGAAGTTGGTCCTTGCAGATGTCTCGTTTTCTATAAATCGCGGAGATTTTGTCTTTTTGATTGGCAGGACTGGTAGTGGTAAAAGTTCTTTGCTGAAAACCCTCTACGGGGATCTTTGGCTAAAGTCCGGGTCAGCAGTGGTGTCCGGTCATCAGCTTCATGAAATGAGGCACAGTGAAGTCCCCTTTCTTCGCAGAAAAATCGGTATTGTATTTCAGGATTTTCAATTGCTTACTGATCGTAATGTTCAGGAAAACCTCTCGTTCGTGCTCAGAGCTACGGGCTGGAAGGATAAAAATTTGATAACTGATCGGATAGGGGAGGTGCTGACACAGGTGGGTTTGAGCTACATCCATCAAAAAATGCCGCATCAACTCTCCGGAGGGGAGCAGCAACGGGTGGTTATCGCACGTGCCATGCTGAATGAACCTCAGATACTACTGGCAGACGAACCTACCGGTAATCTGGACCCTGCTGTGGGCGAACAGATTATGCAGGTGTTCCAAACTATTAACAAAACGGGTACCGCTATCCTCATGGCCACCCACAACTATGATTTTCTTAAGAACTATCCCTCACGCGTGATCCGGTGCGGCGGTGGGATAGTGAAGGAAGAGGTTGCGGAGTCCGGTTTGGAATGATTGGTTCTTTTTAGTTATATCTGCGAATCCTCTGTTATTCTGAGATGGCCTGTCCCAAGGGCATCATTGTATGCGACCGCTCCGCAGTTACCGCTTGCCCGCGACAGCGCAGCTGTCATCCTGAGCGACAGCGGAGCTGTCCTCCTGAGCTTGTCGAAGGACTGAGCATCCAGTCCGCCGAAAGACTATAGCTTACTCATTTTCAATAAATTATACAAATTGCAACCCCGTGCTTCGTGTTTCGCACTTCGACTGCTTCGCGCTCAGTGTGACAGTGACAGTGTGCGATGCACCTTTGTACGCGACTCCCCGCTAGTGCTGGTTTGCAACCAGTGCCAGGATTTAACCAGGTCCCGGTTACCAACCGGAACCAGCGTGGCGAAGCTTAGGGTCATGTCGACCGTAGTGGAGCCATCTCCTATTTATACGGTACTGGAGTAGTGCGGTTTATGGCCCTTCGACCATCTCAGGACGATCACTTTATAATGCTCCCGCTAGTGCTGGTTGCTTTGTTTTTTCTCCTTTTCATTGCTTGTCTGTATATTATAATACCTGCAAATCCGGCAAGGACAAATGGCCATAAATTGACAAGACTTATAAAAAACCATAGCAAATTCGTCCATCCATTTTTTATCGCCTCCCCGAATCTGCCCGCAAAGCCGAAAGAAGAATGGGATTGCTCATAGAAAACGACAGTCAAAGTGCTGAGCGAAACCTGATCCTTCAGGTAGTTGAGGCGCCCCTCGATGGATTCTATTTCTGTTCTCAAATTGCCAATTTCTTTCTCAATATTAAGTATCTCGTCGACTTTGACGGCCTTTTTAAGTAGTTCTTTGTAACGATTTTCAAGTTCTTTCTTGGTTCTTATCCTGGCTTCGATGTCTACGAATTCCTCCGTAACATCCGAGGCGCTTATATTTTTACTATCCAGCTTCCGTGCGGTTCCGGAAATGGCAGCCAGTAGCAGATCAAATTTGTCGGAGGGTACACGGAGCGTGACTCTGTGTTCTGTTTTGTTGGTGAAGTCAGCGATTCTATCTTCAGAAATATAACCTTTGTATTCGGCAATGTGCTTTGAAATGACCTTCTTCGTTTCGGTGGCATCAGAAGTTTCAAAGGTTACTTCTCCTTGTTTGATGATCTTTCTCTCCCGGATGACGAGGTCAGGAGCGGTCGTTTTTCTTTCTGGTGATTTTTCGGAGGAAGGGTCAATTCCGATGTACTGCGCTTCCTGTTGATTACTACAGGAGGCGAAGGTTATCAGAAATGACAAAAAGAAAAAAGTGGCTGTCTGTTTCATTTTTAGTCTGATTTTTGAAGGAAGTTGTGGGGGGTAATTTATTACATGGTACTGTTTTTAGAGCGAGACTATTTTCTAATATTATGCCTGCTTTCAGCGGTGTCCGGTTTCTGTTGAAATTGATCTCAAAGCCAGCAGATGAGAAGTAGATTGATGGATGTCAATTTAATACTTAATTGGGTATTTCAATATTTCTTACGCTCATTTTCCTTGATTTTGTCAATTTAGTAGTATTTTTAGGAAAATTATAACCCTGATCCTCTTTTATGCAAGACAGTCTCCTATCTACCGTCGTTTTGCCTCTTGCCCTAGGTGTCATTATGCTTGGCCTGGGATTGTCCCTGACAGTAGCTGATTTTGTCCGGGTAGTCAAATATCCGAAAGCCGTTTTTATCGGCCTGCTTTGTCAGATGATCGTGCTGCCGTTCGGCGCTTTTTTTGTCGCTAAACTGACCCATCTTCCCCCGGAACTTGCGGTAGGACTGATGCTGCTGGCTGCGTCGCCGGGAGGGCCGACCGCCAATTTATATAGTCATCTCTCGAATGGGGATGTCGCCCTTAATATCACCCTGACGGCCGTGAACAGCGTGCTTACCTTGTTCTCGCTTCCGTTTATCGTCAGTTTGTCTATGGATTATTTCCTTGGCGAAGCTTACGCTATTCCTATGCCTTTCAGCAAAATTATTTCTGTGTTTGCCATCGTACTTATACCCGTTTCCCTGGGAATGCTCGTGAAGAGATTCAAGCCGGCACTGTCTGAAAAACTGGGTAAACCTGTTAAGGTTGCGTCTGCCTTGTTGCTTGTACTGGTGATCGTTGCCGCAATAGCCAAAGACTGGGCTGTTTTGGCGGAGTATTTCGGGCAGGTGGGTACAGCGGCTCTTGCGTTTAATCTGATTAGTCTCGCAGGTGGTTACTACATACCGAGACTCTTTCGGATTGACAACCGTCAGGCTATTGCCATCGGAATGGAGATCGGCATACATAACGGCACGCTCGCCATATTTATCGCGTTGACAGTGCTAAAGAGTTCAGTAATGTCGGTCCCTCCTGCTATTTACAGCATCATTATGTTTTTCACGGCAGCGGTTTTCGGATATCTTGTCCGGAGGAGAAATGCAGCTGTTTGACTGAGATCTGCCTGGACTTATTCCGTGAGGGCAGAGATCACGGCAGCTCTATCTCGGAGTCTTGTGAAGCGTGCGGATGGCACATAGAAATGTCACGGTTTTTTTGGTATTCTCAATAATTTTTCGTAACTTTTATAGATACACTGTTTGTGTTCGGTAGTGGTACAGCCTTTTTTAGCAGGAAATTATCGGTGGAGGTCTGTTCAGCTATGTATTTCACGCAGCCCTGCGATGGAAGCGGGCACTCCCCTGTATACGGAGTAAGGTTCGAGATCTTTCGTGGCGACGGAACCTGCAGTGAGCACCGAATGGCTGCGGCAGGTAACACCGGGACATACGGTCGCTTTGGCGCCTATCCACGTCCCGTTTTCCAAAGTGATGGGTTTCACGATGAGGTCGAAGGAAGATTTCTTATAATCATGGTTGCCGGTGAGTAGCATTGCGCCCTGGGAGAGACATACATGATCACCCAGTTTCACGGTAGTAAGATTATCTATCCACACCCATTCGCCGATCCAGCAGTGGTTGCCGATTTCAAGAAACCAGGGGTATTTGATGTTGACCTTAGGCTTGATAGTTACGTGGCTTCCGGTTTTAGCTCCGAAGAGACGCAGTAAAGCCAGCTTTAAGCCGGAAGGAAACGGGAAATAAGTATTGATAAAGATCCGGCCGCAGAAATGCCACAGTACACGTTTCAGTATACTTCCGGGACGGTACCAGCTGTTGTCATACTTTGACAGATCGGTTCGGATTCCGGACATCTTTGTTATACTCGGTTAGAAAATACTGAATGATGGCTTCCTTGTTTCTGCCGGCCCGCTGATAAACTTCATAGACCTTGGCATCTACCAGGAAACGGTACCAGAAGCCCTGAAGAACGTGCCAGATCAAACCTTTGGTGCCGTCAAGGAATCCCATTTTTATCAAATAACGGTAAAAAAAGTACAATACCGGCCTGGTGAAAAGCGGAAGTCCCGCATATTTTATTTTCAGAAAACGCGTTCTTTGCTCTTGCGTCCCCCAAAAAGCCGGAACTACCGTGGTTTTCTCCTCAAAATTGTATTTGATATTCAACAGGTCAATGACCTCGCGCGTGGCATAATTATTGTGTTTTTGAATCCACCAGGTGAGGTTATTCAGGTTGTGGTCCACAATATCCGCTGAAAGCTGCGCCAGCGTGCCGGTGTGAACCTTGATATGCTCGTCCATCCATAGTTCTTCGCAACGTCCTCTTCCGTTTCTCCAGATTCTCAGAAGCCAGATGGGATAATATCCGCCATGCCTGATCCACTGGTTCATGAAAAATACCCGCCGTTTTACATAATAGCCGGATATGTTTTCGTTTGGCTGACTCAGTATAGAGGTGAGTTCCCGTGCAAGCTCAGGCGTCAGGTATTCATCGGCATCCATACGCATCACCCACTGCGTATCGAACGGATTGTGATCAATGCCGTAGTTGAATTGGAAAGCGTAGGATACCCAGGGGTTGGAAACTACTTTTGCACCGAGGTTTTCTGCAAGGGTACGGGTCTGATCGGTCGATCCGGAATCCACGATGAAGAATTTGTCGGTCACTTCTTCAAAGCTTCTGAGACAGCGTTCAATATGCCGCTCCTCGTTATGGGTCAGTATGATTACAGATAGATCAGCCATTTACAAAAATACTACCGTATTTGAATTTTTTGATATTCATTTATCAGTCGTTGTGATACGGCGCTAATGTCAAAATTTTCTTTTATCATTCTTGACGCATTACCGATCAGCATTTTCCGGTAATTGTCATCGTGTAAAACTTTTTCCAATTGTTCTTTCACATCATCTGAGTTCAGTTCTGTCACAGCAGCAGCCTGATACTGCTTTATCTCTTCGTCCAGGCCTGTATGGTTCGAGACTACAGACGCGACTCCGGCCGCCATATTTTCCAGGACAGCTATAGATAGCCCTTCAGAATAAGTGGGCAGCACAAAAACATCAGCGTCTGACAGTGCACTTTTTTTCATGTCGCCGGTTAGCATTCCGGCTATTTTGACATGTTCCGACAGGGCATTGTCTTCGATGTACTGTTCGGCCTGGTTAAGATAACCGTCATCAGGGCCGGCTAATATCAGTACGGCATCCTGGTGGCTGTTCTGATAGGAGTTGAATGCAGGAAGTAGCAGATCCAGGCCTTTTTTCTTATTCAACCGGCTCATAAACAGTACCAGCTTCTTGTCAGGCGATATATGGAACGTCTTTCTGAAGTTTCCTTTGGAGGGTAAATCAGAATAATCTGAAATATTGATGCCGTTAGGTATACATACGATCGTGCCTGGTCGCCGGCCCAGATAGCGTTCGACATCCCTTTCTTCGATGCGGTTCAGCACATGGATAAGGTCGGCCTTCAGCAGTAATCTTCTTTGAAACAGGGAAGTCACCAGCTGTTTTTTCCACTTGCTTTGTTGCAGCGCCCATTGATCCAGGAGGCCGTGAATGGTGATGACTTTGGCTGCACGATTTTTGATCAGAAATGGCGCAAGACTTCCAAAATGCCAAATCCCATGTATATGGATCACGTCATATTCATGGACATGCTGCTTCAGAAAGCCAAGCAGTTGCCAGGAGAACTCGCGATAGATTCTGCTGATAAACGGTGTTCTTTTGCAAGGGAATATCCTGGCACCTGCGGGCGCGGGGTACAACTTATCCCCTGGCGTAAAAGGACTCAGTATGTCCACCTGGTGCCCGGCTTTCAGGGCTTCCGAGGTGTGGTCGTATATCGTCCTGGCGGGTCCTCCTATTTCCCAGGTATAAGCACATATATTAAGTATTCGCATGGTTCTGTCGTGCTTTGTGGAGATCTCTGTAACATGTCACCATCTCAGAGGCGACTTCACTGGCTGAGAATCGTTTGACCAGCGCTGCCGAGGCCTGCCCCATGGGTGTCACCTTCTCCGGGTTCATTACGAAGAACTTCAACGCGCCAGTCAGTGTATTTTGGTCCTCCGGATCGAAAATGAATCCGTTGGACCCGTGTTTCACCAGGTCGGGCACACAGCCGCACTTTGCTGAAACGATGACCGGCATTTCGCAAATCATCGCCTCATTCACCACAAGGCCCCAGGGTTCAGAAAGGCTGGGGAGGACGAGTACGTCACTTTTTGCCAGATAATCAGGTACATCATACCAGGCAACACCGCCTGCAAAATGGATATATTTCCTCTGATCGAGCCGGCTGACAAGCGCTTCCAGGGAACTGCGCTCCGGTCCCTCTCCCAAAAGCAGGAGCTCAACATCCTTGTCCGGTGCCGCAGCCGACACAGCAGCAAAAGCCTGTATGAGCACCGGCAGGTTTTTTTCAGTGGCGAGTCTGCCGACGTATATAAATCTGAGTTTACCATTCCCGCGTTTTACCATCGCTTGTCTGAAGGTTTGCGTAATCATCAGATCGTCGACGACTGCCGCATTTCGAACACAGATTTTTTGGCTGGGAACGCCGAGTTTTTCCAGATAGTCGGCGGAGGTTTTTCCGAAGCAAAAAACAGCGTCCGCCCCTCTGACAATCAACGATTTTATTTTTTCCTTCCACCAGCTGCGGGCATGATCGGCTACTGAGGATTCAGACGAAATCACGACTTTTATTCCGCGTAGTTTTGCGTAGTACATCAGGTACAGCTGAGCCGGGTCGAAATATCCTGTAATGTTAATGACATCAGGTGCAAAACTGCGGAAAGCTTCTGTCAGCGCGCCGAGTTTTTCCGGAAGTCGGGTTTCGTCGAGGCTTTTCCGAAAAAGAACGCGGAACGGATAGCTGTAATCTGTTTTGCCGTCGTTGTCTTGCATGCCTTTACGGGAGGATTCGTAAAGGGCGATGTGGATTACTTCCAGCGCATCATCCGGATGATCCTGGCGTAGTTTTCTATATATCTCAGAAAACAATTTAGACTTGTAGTGCGCCCACAATTGATTATGAATGATGAGAATCCGCATCAATGGCCGTCAGGTTTCAGGTACTTCAGGAAAATCGGGTAAAGCTTATTGGCCAGGAATCTTTGGCCTTCTGAATTGTAATGAATATGATCGTATCTCCGGTAGAGTCCGAGGCTGATGCCCAGGTCGAGTTCACGGATAAGGGTCACACTGTCGCGGGTGGCAAAATGAATGATTTCATCTCCCTGGTCATTGTACTTTCCGGCCATGATCTCAAAAGTCTCCGGGTGAAGGTAAATGAGGTAGGGGATGTTGTTGGCCAGGGCGATATCCCTTAAAGCACCGAACCCGGTATTGAACCCCACCCCATCCTTCCTTATTCCGGGCCGGTGAATAGCTGTGGTATCGGGTGCGTAACTGATGTCAAATCTGGATTTGTTGTGGAAATACTGCGGATAAATGTAACGTTTCCAAAGCTCTTCCAGCGCAAACGAATATTGTACTGCAGGAAGATTGGTATCAATTCCTACCACATCGTGATGAACCATATTGTCATGCGCGTCATGGCTGCTTGCTACAAGGCAGATCAGGTTTGCACTGAAAATACCGTGCTTCTTCAGATAGGCAGCGCCGTTGTCAGGTCCCCATGACCCGGCCGAAATATTTAAAACGCGGACGGTTCTCTGTAAAGTGGAGCTTAGCCTTTTTTCCAGAAGGGTAGAAGCCAGGCTGTCGTGATCAGTGAGACTTCCTCCGTTAATTACGGAATCCCCAATCAACAGGATAACGGTGGTGTCGTTTTCGGAGATTTCGGCACTCCTCATGGACATCCTGTTTGTAATTACCCGGTTGCCGAATCGGTTCACCTCTTGATTTGGGGCATAAATATATTCAAAATCAGCGTCAGAAACGTAAAGAGGAGCCTGGCAGAATCCATATTGAAACCGTAAAAAAAGTTCAGTGCCTATCGCAGCCAGGAGAATAAAAATAATGCACCACCCAACTTTTTTTAACATTGGCTTTTACTATTTTTGTGAGCTGCAAAGATATTATTTTTTTTAGAAGACCTGGGTGCCAATTATTAAGTAATGATGAGTTTGAAAAGGATGTATGGGGTAGTGATAGGGGTCCTGGCAGTAATCTGGGTATACACACTCTGCGAAAGCGTTATCAGTCCCCCGGTTTCGGGATATTATACCAGTGACGAGAATTTCATTGCGGATTCAGGTGTCTTTATGTGGTATGGTAACACAC
>CAZAVR010000077.1:0-12521 GCA_964488435.1 uncultured Cytophagales bacterium
AAATCCGGTCGTAAAGCTATTTTTTTCAGAGACAATATAGCATGCCAGATCGGCGGCTTCGGTCAGCGTGCCACATCTTTTCATAGGTATTTTGTCTGTCATGTATTTGACTTGTTCTTCAGGCATGGCATCTACAAGCGCCGTCTGAATCACGGCAGGAGCCATGGCATTAACTGTAATGCCTGTTCCGGCATATTCTTTTCCCTGAACCTTCGTCATGCCGATAACGGCTGCTTTGGAAGAAGAGTAAGCCAGCATACCGGCGTTTCCTTCTTTTCCGGCAATAGAAGCAATATGTAAAATGCGACCATACCCATTTTGCAACATGCCTGGCAATACCGCTTTTGACGTAAAAAAGCTGCCCATGTAGTTAATATCAAATACCTTTCTCAGGTTTTGGGGATCCACCTGATGGCTTTGGATATTGGTCAGGCCGGTTATTCCCGCGCAATTGATTAAAATGTCAATTTTCCTAAACCGGGACAGCACGTTATTAACCGCTTCATTTACCTGGCTTTCCTGGGTAATATCCACTTGATAACATGCGGCGCGATCCGGATACGCTCCGAATGTATTTTGCAGCGCCTCGCTGTTCAGATCTATCAGGGCTGTAAAGGCACCTTCTTCCAATAATTTAACAGCTATTACATGTCCAAGGCCGGAAGCTGCGCCGGTGATTACGGCTACTTTTCCTTCAAAATTGCTCATCTATAGATATTTGTTTTTGCTCAGGTCACTTATTCAGAAAACCCGGCTATTGCTATTTTTTGGCTAAAATAGTATTTTAAAACCAATCATTCCTACCCACTAAACGACGGCTTCTACGCATTGCAGGATTCTTTCGTTGAGTTCGGCGACGTATCTGGCTGTTGCAGGATCAGGTAAGTAGGCGGCTTTACGCACCACGTTTTTATCAAGAATACCTCTTGCCATCAAAAGCTCTTTTTCCGCGTAATGAAAAAGCTCCATATTTTGGAGAGAGAAGAATATTTGCGGCATTACTTTTTCGAAAAGATCGAAAGCTTCAGCATGCCGGCCATTTTTTCTTAATATAAAAACGCGCTGCAGAATATCAGAAACAGCCAGTCCCGGCATGACGCCTGTGATACCTATGGGAATAAGTTCCAGCATATATAACCCTCCCCAGCCTTCCAGCAGACCTACAGTACCTTCGGTAGTTTTGATAATATCTTCAAACTTCGGAGAACAAAGCGGTTCTTCCAGTTTGAGATATTTGAAATTGGGGTGCTGAAGCCTGAGGTTATTGATCAGCTTTACACTGATCGAAGCTCCGCCCGGATTAAAATCCTGCACGAGCACCGGCGTGTCCGGAATAGCTGCAAAAAAAAGCAGAGAGATATTCCTGTATTGAATCTTCCGGCAGACTGAAGATACGGGGCACAGCGAGAGATATGATATCCGCTCCCGCCGCGACATTAGATTTGGCAAGTCTGATGGCATGCTTCAGAGAAGGGTGATTGGATTGCGCTACAACAGGAATACGTCCGTTTGCATGCTCCACCGCTACTTCAACGACGTGCAACTTTTCTTCGTCGGATAATTTGTAAAATTCACTTGCATAGGCCGGGAGACATATAGCTGTCACCTCGCTTCTGATGGCAAAGTCAACCAGGTTCCTCAGGGCATGATCATCAATTTCCTCATCTTCTGTAAATGGGGTGGGGATAATGGGTACAACCCCATATAAATCCTTGATATCTTTCATTTTTTTATATAGTTTATTTAGTTAGATTCATCTGATTTTTTCGATTTATGTTGTAATCGACAATCGTAATAATGAGCGTAGAAATCAATACCATGATACCGCCGATGATGGCATTGATTTTTAGCGTTTCTCCCAACCATATCGCGGCAATAGGCAGGCCAAAAAAGGTGATAAGGTAGTTGGACAGTGCTACCTGGGTGGCGTCAAGCACTTTCAGGGCTTTAAAGAAAAGCACCATGGAGAGGAAATTGTGGAAGAAGGTAAGCAGGAGTATACCTGTCCACGTCTGGCCGGTAAAAGTGGTGATGCCTGAGAATGTATCCGGTTCGTAATAAAATACCAGCGGCGTCAGCAAGATGAGCATGGCTACATAGGTGTAAAAGACCATTTCTATTTCCGTAAAACGATCCGCAATTTTTTTACAGCCGGTATTATAATAGGCGTTTCCAATGATACCGAGAAATATGAGCAGATTTCCAATCGCATATTTGGAGCTGAAATCCATTTCCTTAATGTCGTTGGTAGAACACAAAATAACCCCTACTATGGCTATCGCGAAACTGATCCATCGGGTAAGGGTCATCTTTTCTTTAAGTATCAGGAAAGCAAATACGGCTGTAACCACAGGCAAAGCCAAGGTGATGATGGCTGCGTTGTTGGCTAATGAGTACTGGGTTCCCCAGGTCATCAATACCTGTGCAGGGAAAGCGCCGAGGAGCGCCAGCTGAGCGAAGATGGCCAGGTCTTTGACCTGTTTTTTTCCGGATTTGAAATCCTTTATTACAAAAGGGACCAGAAAGAGCGTCGCGAGCAACATGGGGCCCCAAACTGTAAAATAAGGGCCTACCTGATCTTGTGTGAGTTTAATACAGGTAAACTGAAGCGCCCACATCAGGTTGCACGCGATGAGGAGACTCCAGGAAAGGACGGTACTTTTCATATCAGGTTAAGGGTCATGATCAAGGGCGGACACAAGGCCCGATAAATTAGGATATATGCCGGGAAATCAGCTCGGTTTTTTGTCTCCTGCGTCCTGCGGGAATTTTTCGGCAAGTTTCCGGATATGATAGCTGAAATCTACAAACTGCTTCTCCCATTCTTTGGCGCTTTCTTCCGTATAACTATAGAATCCCTGCGCGTTTCCTACGCCTTTTGCTCCGGAAAGGGCCACCTCCCGCATAAGTTTTGGTGGGGTGTCAGCGTTGCTGAGTTCCGGGAACAGATCCTGCATCACGGTATAGTAAGCGGGTATGCCTGTGAGGTCCATGAAGCGGAATGGGCCGGCAAAAGTGATCCAGTAACCGAGATCATTTCGTAAGGAACGGTCGACATCTTCGATTTCGGCATAGCCGTTTTCCACCAGGTAGAAAGCCTCACGCAACATGGCGTACATGATCCGGTTGGTGATAAAACCCCGGATGTCTTTCTTCAGTAGGGAAGGCTCTTTGCCCCAGCCCTCTGCTATTTTTACTACCTGTTTTGCGAAAGCGATATCCGTTTCCTTTCCGCAAATTACTTCCATGAAACGGGTGATGTGTGCAGGTTCAGCCCAGTGTATGCCCAATAATCTCTCCGGGTGTTTTAATCCACTCTGGAGTATGGAAACCGGGATAGCAGAGGTGTTGCTTCCAATCACCGCAGTGGTAGAAAGGACATTTTCGAGTTGCCGGTAGACCTCTTTTTTTTCTTCTACGTTTTCAAGGATAGATTCGATGACGAACTCACATTTGGAAAGCTCCTGATAATTGTCCGTTATCGTATGTCTCTCAATGACCACCTCCGGATCCTCTTTGAGAATGCCTTCTGACCAGAGCTCTTTCAGGAAATTAAATATACGCCCGGTGGCAGAGCCGGCCTTTGACTTATCCCGGATAATAGAGACTACAGGATGTCCCGCGGCAAGTATACATGTAGCAATACTGCATCCCATCAGACCGAGTCCGACTGTGCCTATGTATGTTTTTTCGGGGTGTTCTATCTCAGTTATATGCATATTTGAAAAGCAGTTTCTATAAAAATTACAGCACAATTTTTCATGATTTGTTTCCGTGATAACCGTCTAAGACGAACGCACACCCGTACGTCAGAAATCCGGTTCGAAAAGAAAATCTGAAATTTTTGATGGAGTTATTCGGACTTTAATACCTTTTTGAAGTGTTTATGTTTACAAAATTACAAAAAAAATGTAAACATTATGGCTGCCTCCTTTTTATTTTTCAAATTTCTAACCTGTTCATTTGGAGACGACGTCAAATATTTTTTATATAGGGTCCCCGTTCGAAAACGGCACAGGGTAGAATACGATTTTGATTGTCCTTTTACTGCCGGAAACGTATTGAAAAGAATCCAATTAAATAGTTAAATCAAAAAGCAATGAGTGTGATTAAGAAGTTATCTGTGTTTCAAAGTATAAAAGGAATGATGGCGTTGCTGGCCATTTCCAGCATGGCTTTGCAGAGCCAAGCCGGAAGTCATCCCGGATTTTCGGAGAATGACCGGTTATCGGACGGAGCGAAGGCAAAGGGGCATGTTGTATTTCTTTTGAGCCTGGATCCATTGAATTACGAAGCCGATAGGACCATTCCGCCGTTTGCTGAGATGCTTCAAAAAAAGCATGGCTATAAGACGACGATTCTGATGGCGCAGGGGGAGCGCACAGCGGCCCGGTTCCAGAATCTGGAAATAATTAAAAATGCCGATCTGGTCGTTGTTTTTGCCCGCCGTCTTGCCTTATCACAAGAGCAATTGGACCTATTGAAGAACTACGTAAAATCAGGGAAGCCTGTGATGGGAATCCGTACGGCCAACCACGCTTTTTCACTGAAGGAGAGTGAGCTGAAACCCGGTTTCCATGCCTGGGAGGAATTTGTGCCGGATGTAATTGGATGTTTGAACAAAGGTTATGGTCCTGTAGGGCCGGGAATAGAGGTGGCGCATGCTGCAGCGGCAAAGGACCATGTGATCTTAAAAGGACTGAAGCCTGAGAAGTGGCATAGCAATGGCAATCTTTACCTCCTGGACAACACTACTGATAAGAAGGCTACCATTCTTCTTAACGGAACTTCTGCAGGCAAAACCGAGCCTGTTGCCTGGACAAGGCTCGCCGGCAAAAGCAGGGTGTTCTATACATCTCTGGGCTATCCCGAAGATTTCGATTTGCCCCAATTCAACCAATTGCTCGTTAACGCGGTCGGCTGGTGTATCAAAGGGAAGTAAAATTTTATTCAGTTTGGATCGAAAATTCCTCAAACGAAACTCCGTTTTTTAGAGACTCGTTTGAGGAATCTCTGCGTATTTAAATTCATCTGATCATCTGATGAATTTTCCACTTTAACTACGTGCCCTCCCCGCACTTCGACTGCTTCGCGCTCTGTGTGACAATGTTCCATTGTGCTTGGCAAAGTGCAATGCCTCAGTCTTGCTACATAGGATAATCGCCTGGCTGCGACAGCGCAGCTGTCATCCTAAAGGCGGAGCCGAATAGCGGTCCCTGAGCGAAGTCGAAGGGGTGAAAAATTTCTTTTTTATAATTGAAAAATTTCGTATATTCGTCTGGCAAATCGTATGATGATATGAAACAGGTAACCGATAATCAGCGCAATAGCATCACATCAAAATTTATAAATCTTGATGTATCCAATAATTTTGCTATTGTAATTTCAGCACGTAAGGGTTTGGAGACCAGTGTGTTTTATGACTTTGCGGAGGCCATTAAGATGTCTGAAAGAAACCTGGCTGCGCTTATCAATCTGTCGTCGCGAACGATCAGTAATTATAAGGAAATGCAAAGGAAGCTTGATCCGTCTTATGGAGAGCATTTGCTTAAGCTGATCGCCTTGTTTGAAAAGGGGGAACAGATTTTCGGTAGTGTTGACGAATTTAATTACTGGCTCCGCAAGCCCTTCTGGCATTCGGATGAGAAGCCCGCGGATTGGCTGGGTACGGGCGGAGGTGTTGATTTTTTGGCGGAGGAACTGGATAAATTAGCCCAAGGTTATCCGGTATAGGTATGTTGGTTTACAGGATAGTCCATAGGATGTATAGCGGGTCTTTGTTTGTATCAGGTATGCAGGGAAGGTGGAATCGTACGGGCAATAAGGTGCTTTATGCGGCGGAATCTATTCCACTGGCTTTTCTTGAAAATATGGTCCGACGGCAGGGAGTAGGCTTTAATGACGATTTTCAGATCATGTTTATCTCTGTTCCTGATACAGTGTCTGTTGAAATCGTCAATTTAGCAAGCCTGCCGGCAACATGGAGAGACCCTAACGACTATTCTGCCTGTTTGCCTATAGGCGATAAATGGTTTCAGGAGGGGCGGTCGCTCGTGCTTAAAGTACCTTCAGCAGTGATGCCTGAAGCGTTTAATTATGTCATGAATACGGCGCATCCTGATTACAGTAAGGTAAAATTAGAAGCAGTGACCCACCTGGTTCCGGATCCGAGAATTGATGATATTTTAAGAAAATACCGCTAGACTATTTATCGACGGACGGAGTTTACGGTCTATCGATAAATAGTCATTTGACGAGCGATCTCAGTGCTCCCCCCGCTGGCGCTGGTTTGCAACCAGTGCCACGAGTGCAAGGCAGAGCAGATTTCCCCGGCTTCCGGCTATCAGGACTTGATAACCTTCGTAGTTCCGCCTGTTTTCATCGACAGGTCAACCGGCTTGTTTTCCACCCAGCTTCCACGGGTAAAATCCGGGACATCTATAGAATTCGACCGGTTGGCGACGGACCATATACTCAGCGGGGTTACCACGCTCCATGCCGCAGCATCATATACATCCTGATCCATGGGCAGGCCATTGCGAAGACAGTCGATGTTTCTCCAGTCCATGATGAAATCCATGCCGCCGTGTCCTCCGATCTCTTTGGCGACCTCACCGATTTTTTTAATGATAGGGGGCATAAACTTTTGCTCAAGTTCTTTAAGCTCTTTTGGGCTCATCCATTCTTCCCCTTTTGATATACGTGCGGGCAACGGGTATTTCTGAGTGGATGCTTTGGTGCCACTGATCAGATGTCCGCGTGAATAGGGTTGAGGAGAGGTGACGTCGTACTGCACCACGATGGTCCGGCCATTTCTGGTTTTGATGGTGGAAGTATTCATATTGCCGTTGTAGCGCCCTTTCGCAAAAGGCTTGTAGAAATCATCTTTTTCGGCAAGTTTACGCGCCATATCTGCCATCACAAAGTCGTCGCTGGACACAGATACCAGGTATTCCAGGCGATCGCCGCGGTTGATGTTCATCACCTGACATATAGGCCCAAAGCCGTGTGTAGGGTATAGGTTTCCGTTGTTGTTCATGGATTCCTTAAGCTCCCACATCTGGTAAAACCTGTCTTTGTCGAACAGTATTTCTGCAAGGCCATGAATGTAGGCGCCTTCACCATGAATTATTTCCCCGAAATAGCCTTGCTGGGCCATATTGAGCGTAAGTAGTTCGTGAAAGTCATAGCAGCAGTTTTCGACCATGACACAGTGTTTTTTTGTCTTTTCGGAGGTATTCACCAGCTGCCAGCATTCTTCTATGGTGGTCGCGGCCGGAACTTCTACAAAGGCGTGTTTGCCGTGCTCCATGGAGAATACAGCCTGCGGGGTATGCAATTGCCAGGGAGTCAGAATATAGACAAGGTCAATGTCATTTCTTTCAGCGAGTTTTTTCCAGATATCCTGGCTTCCGAAGTATCCCTGCGGCTTATGCTTCAGGGCCTGGCTTTTTTTGATACCCATGTTTACGCGTTCCTCACGAAGATCGCAAAGGGCCATGATCTGCACACCTTCTATCTTGAGGAGTCTGTCTACTGCTGCCATCCCTCTGTTTCCAAGACCGATGACGCCTACTCTTACTTTATCGAGCGCCGGAGCCGCATAACCGCTCATGTTGAACAAAGCACTTCCTCTCTGTTGATTCACCTCTTCTTTGACTCTGGCGAGGGCATCGGCCGCTGACGCGGACGTTAATCCGGCCGTCGCAATTCCCAGACCGGTCAGACTGATATTTTTCAGAAAATCTCTCCTGTTGTTTTCCATTACAAGTTATAGGATTTGTTATCGATTTTTATTTGAGTACTTCACTGATGGCATGGAGCAGAATGGCTTCCGCTTCTTCTGTCACACCTGAGTTGAGATCGGTCGTCTCATACCCTCCCTGGGTATATGATATTTTGGTGCCAATATAGCCGGGGCCGTATTCTCCATACGATGCGGTGCAGACCTGTTCTCCGGGCTTCATTTGCTGAGCGGCCAGCTGGTATTCCACAAAGCTCTCACCCGGCAGATTCAGCAGCCATATTTTTCCTATCCTCAATGCTGATACGTTGGCTTTAAATCCCTGACGCGTCCGTAAGAGCCAGGCCAGCTTCTCGGCGGCCGGATATTTTTGAATGGAATTCAGCCTGGGATTGGCGAGTACTTTTCGCAGATCGCTTTCAATGATATTTTTGGCAAGGGGAAGGTCTACGGGCCTGTTTTTCCATCCGATATCGTTTTTGCCAATTACTGTCTTAGTGGTTGTTTTCCAGGCTTCTTCCATCGCTTTTTCTACGCGGCCTGCCAGAATATACCTGGTGGTGTCTGTGCCATTGTTGTATTTTCCGGCGGTTACGTTTCCGGCTGCGCCTGTGAAATAAATGTTGGGAACTCCCTTCATGGCCAGCTGACGCTTCTCCCTGGCAATACCTACAAATTCGCAGGTGACATCGCCGTTTCCGTAGTGGCTTTGCGGATGTGTGGCGTAGTAACTCATGACTACGAGAGGAGTGTCTTTGTGCCAGAGACTGACGGACTTAAGCCACGGGTCGATAACGCCCTCTTCCGCTGCGATAAGTTTGGGGTCGGTCGTACTGCTCCAGCGAATCATTTTCACTTTCCCGTCGGCCCCCATTACTCTGCGGGTGGAGGCTACTTTCTCTACCTTCGCCTCTCCAAATCCGATATGGGTAACAGGCCGGCTGTTTGCTTTTGCCTTTTTCAAAGCAGCGGCGGTATTGTTGATCACCCGGTATTGGAAATCTTTATCGAATCGCTCCCCTTCCATGCCATACTCTGTCAATATTTTTTCGATGGTAAAGTCACAGCAGACGCCGTCATGCTGATGCAAAGCATGTACTGTTACCCGATCCGGCGTAGTGCCTGCCGCTTCTGCCAGGGCATTTTTCCATGCATCCTGCCCTTCGTTTGAAATGCCTATCCAATCGACAGCACATAGTACCAAGGGTTTTTCGTTCGATAGGATAACGATTCCTTTTGCGGTAAGCGGATCCCGCACGGATCGCGTAGGTGCATAAGCAACCGGACTGCCCAATGGCGGAGTTGCATCCGTTTCAAATACGCCTACCCGTACAGATTGTGCCTCCCCTGAACGCGTCAAAAAGAAAACAATACAGCAGAGGAGTATTCTTCGTAACATCTACTTTATGATTTACAGTTTACCTATTTGTAAAGTCCGGCTGATCCGGTATCTTATATTTACATAGTATGCATCATTTAGAAGTGGTAAGGCGCATACAGATGTCTTGCCTCTGATCAGTATCTAAGTTGGTAAACAAAAATATGTAATTATTGTATACAATTGCCCGAAAGGGGAAATTTCTTTTAAAAAATGTGAATGTGTCAAGCTGAAAAAGGGGCTGTCTTTCGAAAGACAGCCCCTTTTCCCCAGGAACCAAATTTAATTTTGCGAGCAGGATGTCAGATGACTGCATGCGAAATAAATCGTAAATACAACCTGCATTCAAATATATAGAGCTTTGCTTTTTGCCTGCAGTAAAGAATTATATTCTGTTGTCCATTTGTCTCTACAAGATATTATTTACCGTGTAACAGATCAGTTTATTCTCTAGCGGAGTTCCGGTACCGCTCTCTATATTATCAAGCTTAAATTCATACACATAGCCTTTTTTTACGGTGGGAAGCTCTACAGAGATCCGCTTTTTGTCTGGGGATAAGGTTATTTTTTTTACCTTAATCTGTTGAATATCGATTTGATTGGATTGGTCAATCGGTTCTTTAAAGGGCTTCTTCTGATAAGGATAGGCATAATGTCTGACGAGGTACCCGGTGAGGTCCCGTGCCGTTTTTTCATTCACGGGCTGGGTAAAGGTGAACTCGAAGCCATTGGTCAGTAATTTCATGTTCTGAATATCCATGGTTTTCTTTCCGGTGGCGCTGATTTGCTGAATGCCTTTCGAGCCCGCCCATCCATGGACGATCTGGCCTGTAAACAGACTTCCGTCAGGGGCGAATGTCAGGCGGTTATTTCCCATCCTAAGGCCTTTCCCGTCGAGAAAGGGGACGCAGGCCCCCTGAAATTCACCTTTTACTTTTTCGGGGATGACCCGGATGATTCTTTCATGGTTCATTTCTCCTATCAGCCACTGTCCTTCGAATTCCGGGAACTGTGTTCCTTTACCTATAAATATGGGTTGAGCCGGGGAGTTTGCCATGATTCCGTGCGGAAAAAAAACGGAGGCTTCTGTCCGCTTCTGATCAAGCTCTTTTACAGGTATCCGAAACGGATTTCTTCCATCCCAGTTTTCTTCCCAAACCAGGCTGGCAGGGTGGCCGTAGAAATGACCTTCTTTGATATGAAAAAACTTGCTGGTTTCCACCCAGTCGCTTTGGTTGTCGGCAACGAAGAGGTTTCCATCAGCATCAAATCCTATCCCATTGGGGGATCTCAGTCCTGAAGCGTAGGGGATGGTTTTGCCGGATGGCGTTATTTTCATGACCCATCCGCGATAGGGAACCACGGAGTACATCTGTTTAAGACCGTTCGTGCTGTCCCTTCCCGCCAGATTGACCTTTCCTCTGGGGTTGCTGCGGAAGCCGGCTCCGGATGAAGCAGTATTCAGGGCTATGAAGTAATTGCCATTTTTATCTTTTACGGGGCCGTAGTTAAATTCGTGATAGTTGCCGGAAAGACCGAAGTCGTCTGTTATCGTTTCATACAGGTCGGCTTTCCCATCTCCATTGGTGTCTTTGATCCGGGAGAGTTCGGGGCGCTGGAGAACCACAATCTCGCTGTTGCTCTCCACCAGAAGGCCCAGCGGTTCGTGCAGGCCTTCTGCAAACACCGTCCACTTTTCAGTTTTAAGATCGTATACCAGCACCTCACCCCGTGTGAAGCAGGCGACCAGTCTTCCGTCGGGAAAGAACCCGATGCCGCCCGTTTCAGGGTCGAGGCCTTCAGGCATAGGAATACTGCGGATCGCATACGGACTATCCGTATTTTTTTGGGCTGAGAGCAAAAGCGGAGACAGCCATATCAGGCATGCGATAAAAATAGTTCTGACGTTCATTTCGATAACCGGGTCATGGTGATGGTAAATTCTCTGGCCTCATTCGGAGACAATCTGACAGATCCGTCCGTTTCCGCTTTTCCTGCTGAAACTTCATACTTCACGCCACTACCTATATCGTATAAAAACCAGACAGGCTCCATTCCGTAAGGAATCCTGATCCGTCTTTCCAGGCCTGATCCATCCTTTTTTTCGCGGATGAGCTCCTGCACTTCTATTCCATTCACCAGGTACAGAAATTCCGGATAGCGATCGACCATGCGATATCCCTTGAAAGCAACAGTCGGTGTCAGATCCCTGTTTCCGATTCTGAGCGGATGGTTTTCCTTTCCCTTGTAAAAAATGTTGCCGAGGATTTTGGGATATGCGTTTTTGTGTCCGTGCCAGAAATCTTTATTGTCCAGAAAATCTCCTGACCATGCATACCTGAGTCTGCAGGCTTCGGCATCCCAGCAGTAGGCGAGTTCCCGGGGAAGCCTGACAGCCATACTGGCAAGTCCGGATTCCTCCATGAAGGCACGATACATATAAGGAGGTGTCAGTTCATAAGGGTGCAGGCGCGGTTCTCCGTGCTGATGTCCGTCATGCTGACTGGTATCCTGAGTTTTACGACTTTCGGGTACATCCGGATCCTTGTTTAAGGGCGGCATGGTAAGGCCCGGCGACACATGCATGACCCCGTACATCACAAACCCGTGCCCCGGGTACGTACACACAAATGGATATGCGCCGGCAACAGCAGGAGCTTTGAAGTTGATTGTTTTTTTTTTCGCCGGGAGAAATGACCGGTATATGCCACAGGATATCCTTGGAATCCGGGATATAACCTTTCTCCGGGCCTTTCTCTGCCATGGCCATGGCGGCTTCCACCACGGCCAATCGCTTGCCAGGCCGGACGATCAACAGGTTGTGGCTCATGTCGTCGCTGTTGGAAAACGTCAATTGAATCGCAGCGCCAGGCTTCACGGCAAACTGAACTTTGTCAAACTGAAGCCCCGGGAGTGTCGTGATGTCAATTTTCTCAACAGTTCCCTGGCTCCTGGCGACAATCCCGATCGCCACCAGGAAGGACAAAAGAAAAATTCTCCTGATTTCAAACATTTTTTGCAAATCTATAGTTGTGGTGGTCATTCAAAAGCCTGCCATGCAGCCAATCTCTGGTTCGCAGCTCTTTGTTCATGGCTTGAACGGATAACCTTTTTTCTGGAAAATATTTTTGGCGAGTCTTCTGTAATTTTCTCCGAATATTTTTTTTCGCTGTTCGAAGGTGATGTTAGCATCCATCACTTTAGCGATTTCGGTGGAATAGGATCTTGAGGGGCCGTGTCCGCCCCATACAATCCTGTCAGCGCCCAGTTCTTTGACGGCCAGGTCCACGGATCCTGATTGCGGATCAGCACCGCTGAATTCGAAGTAAACATTCTCCCGGGCTCTGATGGCCCTTGCCCCCAGCTCCCAGTCTCCTCCTGCATGTCCGCATATCATTT
>CAZAVR010000078.1:0-12403 GCA_964488435.1 uncultured Cytophagales bacterium
GGCCAAAAACCTGCCGTCCACCCGCTGAGCTGTGAATATTTAATTTTGCCGTCGGGAAATACCGAATGAGGATAATTGTTCAGTCTTCCGTCTGTTTTCGCCAACATGCCCATGTAAACCTGTTTTGCGTTAGAAAAACTGTGTCTGACAAAACCCTGTGCTGTTGCATTCCCGCCTGCCCATACGACGAATAGTAATAGAGTGATCGCCGTCTTTATTGTCCTCATATGATTTAAAAACAAAATATAATCTCAAAAAAATATCTTTTTCCATATGAAGACCGGTGAAAAGAAAAAAATCCCATGCAAACCCCGGATTAATTTTTATGGTGTGTTTTTTTGACCATGTAGAGTTGTCCCGGAAGCCAGGCAGGATTTGTTCTATTTGCGATCAGGCTAGCAGCATTTGAAAAGCGGCGATTAGCGAAGTCCTCCAGCCCATAAGAACAAGTAGTGAGAGAGAAAATTGTAGATTTACATGTCTTAACAGATCAGTATCAGCGTATGCTTTTCGAATAGACAGGAGTCGTCTTTTATGAAGACCGGCAGACCTAAACGCAAACCATAGACATGATGATTTGTGTTTAGGATGGTTGGAGTTTTTAACGGAGTTTTTGGATGGTCGTGCCGGGTAATTAAAAAATTCAGTCCTTTACAAATTTTAGCCTCTGTCTGCCCGAAAAACCCAAATATATTCCCTTGGGCAAGTTATGAATTTCAATTTTGTTCTCACCGGGCTTTATGGTTGTTTCCAAGACTTTGCGTCCATTGGTATCATATACTACAAATATCCCGACGGATGGGCTTTTAACGGAGATGTATTTTTGTGCCGGAACAGGATAGGCAACCGCCGGCGCAGTACTGCCTTTCAGGGATATAGATGCCATCCTGCTATATTCAAAACTTCCATCTAAATCTATCATTTTAAGTCTATAGTATGCTTTGTCTTCATATTGAAAAGGGAAATACTGGTAGATTTCCGTCCCATTTGGCGTAACACTCCCTATGTAAATGAAAGATTTCCCTTCAGCACTTTTCTCTATCTCGAAATGACTAAAGTTTGCTTCCAGGCTCGTTTTCCACGACAACTCAGGTTGATCATTTAGATTTGTAGCGTTGAAGTTTACCAATGTTACCGGCAGGTTGTCTGTGACTGCCGGTGATAGCGCAATGTCGTCAAGCATCAATGTTCGAATGGTTGAATTATTCCCACCGGTAAATCTAACCTCATCCACATTTTGCCAATCGGTATTAAATGTCAGAACACCTCCGTTCGAATTGGCATTTGAATTTTTAGCATAAGACACACTTCCGGAGGCATCCGAACTAGTGAAGTCTATGTTGTCATTTGCTACGGGAATACCATCTCTGTAACCTGTGATAGTTACAGTAAAGCCGTACCCTGCTACAGAAGTGAATATGCCCATATCAGCTTCCATTGATTGGAGCTTAAATTCAGTTGCGTCTGTACTTTTAAAACGGAAATCTATACTGCCCACACTAGTTATAGCACCTCCATCATTATCAATATTGTATAAAAATCCGCGGTCTGTACCTTCAGGGTCCGGACCATCAGTGATAAGAAAATAATTACTATAACTCAGTACAGCCGTTTGGCTGCCGGCGGTTGGGCTTGCTTGCGTAAAGGTTAGTCCGCCAGTAGAATAAGTGAGTCCATTCAGACTAACGCTGATACTATTGAAATTAATGGTGGTATTCCAATCAACCAGACCGGACGGGGCTAAATCGTGAGTTTTCTCAAATGCGTAGGCTTTCTTGAAAGAGAATGATACAAAGCCGAAAATTAATGACAGGTTGAAAAGACTGAAAAAAATGGAGTAACGTGTATTCATGCTTCAGAATTTTGGATAAGACGTGAGGAATATAACCGGAGAAGTATTAAAGGTGGACATTTAATTGTAATAAAAGAAAATGAGTTGATAAGCGCTGAAGTATGGATCGGCACCAGCAGCCATTTGTTTTATAGCTGAGGGCATTTTGACCGGAAGAAGCTCTTTTTTATTGTTCAAGTATTGAAATTAGTATGTAAGTTTGGGAAAACGTCACTAAATCTATGAGCAGACCTTTAAACGTTGCCGGGGCTTACCAGAAGAATACAGATCCACAAAAAATAGTTCTCGGATATTTTGCAAATGAGGGGAGTACCACCATACCGGATTTAAGTAAAGAGCTGAATATCAGTGTTCCTAAAGTTACTGTGTTTGTGAATGAACTGATACGCGACGGATTTGTTCAGGACTTTGGAAAAATAGAATCTACTGGCGGCAGGCGGCCTAATTTATACGGAGTGGTGCCGGGTTCGGCCTATTTTATTGGTGTAGACGTGAAGCAGAATCATATCAATCTTGGCCTTTCCGACCTGGAGAAGAATCTGGTAGATGTGAGAGAAAAAGTGCCGTATCTGCTCGACAATTCCAAAAAATCACTCACTGAGCTCTGCCGGCATATCCGTGAATTTATCGAGTCGATCCCTGTTTCAAGAGACAAGGTATTGGGCATAGGGGTCAACTTATCAGGCCGAATCAACTATGCAACGGGCTACAGCTACAGTTTTTTCCATTTCGATGAAAGGCCCCTCAGTAAAATCGTGGAGGAGGAAATCGGGATACCTGTTTACCTGGAGAACGATTCGCGGGCTATGGCTTATGGCGAGTTTTGTATGGGTGTGGTGGGAGAGGAGAAAGATGTGCTTTTCCTTAATCTGGACTACGGTATTGCTGTTGGGGTGATGATGAACGGGCAGCTGTATTATGGAAAATCCGGCTATGCAGGAGAGTTTGGTCACATGCCTATTTTCAATAATGAGTTGATCTGCCGTTGCGGTAAAA
The DNA here is from genome assembly GCA_964488435.1 of uncultured Cytophagales bacterium. Taxonomy (GTDB): domain Bacteria; phylum Bacteroidota; class Bacteroidia; order Cytophagales; family Spirosomataceae; genus JBEBSO01. The sequence continues at coordinate 2,849 of CAZAVR010000078.1, forward strand.
AGGGTTGCCTGGAAACGGAGGCTTCCGGCTGGGCGCTGGCGCGTATGTTCAGGGAGAAACTGGCGGAAGGGTCTTCTTCACTTATTTCTTTAAAGAAATTGGCGGCTGACAAAGTTGAAATGGAAGATATTATTGAGGTCGCTATGGCCGATGACGTGCTAGCCATAGAATTAATCGCCGAAATAGGACAGAATCTGGGTAGGGGGATTGCGGCACTGATTAATGTCTTTAATCCTGAGCTGGTGGTACTTGGCGGTGCATTGATGGCGACGGGCGAATATATAGAATTACCGATTAAGTCGGCTATCAATAAATATTCGTTGAGCCTGGTTAATAATGATACCCAGTTGAAAGTATCGCAGCTGGGTGAGCGCGCGGGGATGATGGGAGCTTGTTTGCTGGTGCGCAATCGCGCGCTGGGATTGGGATAAATCTGCCGAACGTATAGGAGGTTCCGGAAGGTGCCGGAAAAGGAAAATACTTGAATAAGACAGTTAGGTAGTAAAAAATGCAAAACCAAATATTGTATTGAATAGCGCGCTATTTGGAATATTTGTCAGAAGAATTGAAAAATGAAGAGCGTTTTTCAATCGTAAGAGTTTGTAAAATAGCTTTCTGTAAAATTATATTTGGTTTCAAGCTGTATTCGGCGGCGGTCCGAAGGACCGCCGCCGAACGCTTATTAGCGTATTCCAGCCAGATTTACTTCTTTTCCATGGCCATTTTCAGGGCTTCGGTGGTAATGAAGTATTTGGTAATCATATTGGGAACTTCCCAGTCAGGGAGTTTTCCTGCTTTAAGGTATTCCATGTACTTATTGGCCACCTGACCAAAATGAGACTCATGTCCTGTGTCATATTGAGAGGAGATAATGACCTCCCAGCCTTTGCTGTTCTTTTTCAACTCAACACCCGGGTATTGGGCCTGTACCTGCTTAAACTTCTCGGTGAGCGCGTTCTCATAAGCTTTGTCGCTTCCTACCTGCTCAATGTAAAGCACAGGTTTGAAATTCTGCTCTTTTCCCTGACGTATGATAAGGTTGGCTTTGCTTCCTCTCATAATAGAGTAGTGGGTATCGCCGGTACCTTCAGGCGCCTGATAGTTCCAGATCACCGATACCTTTGCATGTACGCCTTTCAGGGTATAGTTGATTTCCCCGTTGGAATATACATGCAGGGTGCTGTCTTTAACATCTTTTACCAGATAGTCAGGATACTTTTCAGACTTCGTAACTTTTTTGAACTGTGCAGGCGTAAGCGGCGTAGCCCATCTGCGGCTCGAAACCAGCTTTACGTCGCTCTGGTAGTCAAGTGCTGTCTCGGGAAAGCTGCTCCATTGGATCATATCCACCAGGTGTGTGGTAACGTCGACGATGCCGTCTCCCTGCTGCTTGACATCGAAAAACCAGGATGGACGGATCAGCGGTTCGCCGGCTACGTTTTTAAAGAAATGATGTACACTTTCCTTCACAACTGCCGGTTCCTTCTCTGTTCCTTTCTGAAGTTCACCAAAGACATCCGGAATATGCGCAAGCTCTCTCTGCAATGCATTGGTTATTTCATAACGCTCTGTCATGATATCATACAAAAGCACTTTGTTTTTTTCGGCGGAGGCGAAAGCCTCTTTCAGGAGGGCAAAGCCCTCACTGTTAATAGCCATGGGCTTGTCTGCCAGAACGTTCAGACCAGCATCAACAGAGCGCTTGATGAACTCGGTTTTTTGCTGGTTGTTGCCGGCAAGTACCACAATATTACCGGCTTTTTCAGCCAGCATTTTTTCGAAGAAGTCCGCGCCTTTGTATACTTTTTCATTCCAGCGGGTGGGATCTTCAGGGCGGGTATTGAATTTTTCAATTTTGCTGAGATAAGCATCTACATCAGGGCCATCTGTCGCATACACGTGTACAGTGGAGTCCACTGCATCGTACATTGTTTTTTGTACAAGCGAGGCATGAAAATGCCCCGGCTCTACCACCACGAGGCTCAATGCTTTGCGACCATCCTGCTCGGTTTTGGAACTGTTACAGCCTTGCATAAACATTCCTGCCAGTGCTAATGAAGAAATTACTGTTTTTTTAATCATAAGTCTTTTCGTTATAAAGCATAGATTTCCTATGCTAAGGACGTTATTTATGATAATTTCCCTGAACTGTCTTTGTCTATAAACAGGGTCGCATTCTCATGTTTACGCAGGATGGTGGATGGGTATACTTCATTGATTTCATCCTCCAATGTATGATAGATCGCTTCGGCTTTGTTTACACCGGGAACCATACACAGAATCGCTTCGGCTTTCACCAAAGCGGGTATGGTCAGTGTAAGTGCATGGGTAGGGACTTCTTCCAGCGTGTCGAAGCACTTGTCGTTTACTTGTTGCTGGCGGCTCTTGTGATCCAGTGAAACTTCTTTTATTAGCACAGGATCATTGAAATCGGCCACATGCGGATCGTTGAAAGCTATATGACAGTTTTCCCCGATTCCCATGAAAACGATATCCGTGGGGTATCTAGTCAGAAGTTCGGTATAGCGGGCACACTCATCAGCTACACTTTCCGCGTTTCCGTTGATATAGAAAATACCATTTAACGGGAGTTTGTCAAAAATTTTGTTCTTAAGGAAGTTGCCGAACGTCTGCTTGGCATCTGAGGGCAAGCCGATGTATTCATCCATGTGAAATACGTTGACCTTCGTCCAATCTATACCTGGTTCAACTGTCAGTGCCTCCAGAAATTCATTCTGAGAGGGAGCCGAAGCAAAAATTATATTTGCATGTGATTTTTTAGCCAGTACTTCTCTGATGGTTTTGCCGGCCAGTTCTGCGGCATCTTCACCAAGCGCTTGTCTGTTTTCAAAAACTCTTACATTAAGCAAACCACTTTTCATAGTCTGCAATGGTAATTCGGTTGAATTCATGCTGTTCGTAAAATTTTTAAGTTTAAAATCGATAACTGTTTCTTTATCAGAATGAAGGTGATAGGGTATTCAGCAAATAGAACTAGGAAGAGGTATAAACTAGTCTTCCGTTCACGATGGTATTTTTGATGTTGATATTCTCGTCAAATATGACAATGTCGGCATCTTTACCTACAATAATAGATCCCTTCCGGTCTGCCACATTCATAATTCTTGCGGGCGTTGTGGAGGACATGATCACCGCATCCAGAAGGGAAACATCTGCGAGCTGCACCATATTTCTCACCAGCCGGTCAAATGTGGCGACACTACCCGCGAAGGCAGTGCGGTCCGGAAGCTTGGCCACGCCGTCCTCCACGATTACTTTTAGTCCGCCTTTAAGTGAGCCCAGGATGCTTTCGCCTGCAGGCATACCGGCAGCGCGCATGGCATCAGTGATCAGGGCAGTACGTGAGGCTCCTTTTATTTTGTAGACCAGTTTGAGCAGAGAAGGCGGAAGATGCACCCCGTCGGTGATAATTTCCACGTCCATTTCATCGATCAGAAATGCCGCTTCCACAGCGCCGGCATACCGGAAAGCATTTCGTCGTGTAACGCCCGACATGCCGGAGTACAAATGGGTGGCAAGAGAATAGCCATGCTCAAAGCCGAGCAGTACTTCTTCGTAAACGGCATCGGTATGAGCAAGGGCGACTAATATGCCTTTGGAGCGCACATATTCTGCAAATTCCATCGCACCATCCAGTTCGGGAGCAGCGCTCCAGCGGGCTATGGAAGAAGAGTAAGCTAAAACCTCCTTATACTCAGCCGGGTCGGGGTTCCTGATGTATCTGGGATCCTGTGCGCCACGTTGTGCCATCGCAAAATAGGGACCTTCCAGGTGCATACCCAGGAATTGTGCTCCGTTTGTATTTTTTGCGTGTGCACGTTCGTAGGTATCGAGTGTTTTAAGCAAGTCTTCCTTTTCCGCAGTTAGCGTAGTGGGTACCATTGCGGTAGTACCATATCGGGCATGTGTTTCTGCTATACCCAGGAAGGCTTCTTCTGTGCCATCCATAAAGTCGTGACCTCCTCCGCCGTGGATATGAATATCTATAAAACCGGGGGAGATATAATTTCCTCCGGCATCAATGACTTCTGCTCCGGGGACATCTACGTTTCGTTCGCTTATTCCTGTAATAATGCCATCTTCCACCACCACTGTTCCCCCTTTAATATATCGGTAAGGGGTAATAATGGTTCCGTTGGTAATCTTCAATTTAGTTCCGGCCTCGGTTCTGGTGGAATTCCGGACGGAATATTCATTCGTGTTTTCCATACGCTTCAATAAGGGGCACTTGCCTTGACACTAAACCATTAAAATCCCCAACGTCTTAATTTGTGTCCTTTCACCGCGTAGAATACAAGGTACAGGTAGCAGGGTAGAAGCACCCAATAGGCCTCTCTGGGTCCGATGAGATCTTCATAGTGACCATAGAAAAGAGGTACGATAGCATTTCCGCAAAGTCCCATGATCATGATGGAAGCACCCAGTTTGGTAAAGCGGCCCAGGCCGTCAAGTGCAAGCGGCCAGATGCCCGCCCATACAAGCGAATTGGCAAGCCCCAGCAATACAACAAACCATATAGAAATATCGGTATCATGATTCAGGAACCGGAATGGTCCTTCAGCATAGATAATCAGCAAGGTGAAAATAGTACCGAGTATGGTGCAAAAGCGCAGGGCATTGACCTGGCTTACGTATTTCGGGATCAGTGTGATACCAATAAAATAACCACAAATGGTACAAAACAGGGTATAAGAGGGGAATACTTTGGCCTCAAGCAGGTCTATTCCCATGGATCCGGCATAGCCTATGATGGTATCAATAGCGATCACCTGTGTGCCTACGTGCAGGAAAATAGCCAGTGCGCCCAGAATCAGGTGAGGAAACTGGAAAATACTGGTTTTGGATGCATTGGTGGAGGCCACTTCTTCGCTCTCATGTTCTGTGTCTATTTCAGGGAGTGGTGACTTATATACCAGTACACCCAATATAAAGAGGAACGTACCCAGCGCAGTGTAAGGGACAATTACTCTGCGGATCAATTCGTCCAGCGCCGCCGATCGTTCTATATCAGTCATTGTGCCGAGCTGCTTGAAAAGATCGGTATCTGTCGGGCGTAGTATTACGGCAGCAAAAATGAGCGGAGAAAGGATACCTGCGGCTTTGTTGCATATACCCATAATACTGATTCTCTGGGCGGCTCTTTCCTGAGGTCCGAGAATGGTAATGTAGGGATTGGCGGCAGTCTGCAGGATGGAGAGTCCTATACCAATTGTAAACAGTCCGATCAGGAAGATTTCATACGTACGCGAATAGGCTGCAGGTACAAATATGAACGCCCCGATCGCCATTGCCCAGAAGCCGAACATCATCCCTTTTTTAAATCCGTATCTCTTCAATAGAAATGACGAAGGGACTGACATCACAAAATAGGCGATATAGAAGGCAAACGTTACCAGGTAGGCCTGAAAACTGGTAAGTTCGCACGCTATCCGAAAGTAGGGGATGAGGATGGAGTTTACCCAGGATATAAATCCGAACATAAAGAACATGACACCGATCAGAAAAATCGATATGATGGTCTGCCGGCTGGTGAGGCTGCTGACGGATACTGCCGCAGTGTTATTTTTCATATAGAGTTTTTATAAAATGGGTTTAATGGCTGCACGAGGCAGCCATTGACAGAGAAAATTAAAGGTTTGATCAGACAGTGGGCTCCCATCCTTTGGCGTACTCTCTCTTCCAGAGTTTAGTGGCAGCCTTGTTGTTTTTGATATGTCCGTTTGACGGATCAATGTCAAGGGTTGACCCGGTACGCAGGGCGATGTTCCCTAATTGGCAAAGCAGGGTGCTTTGATGTCCGCTCACGATATCCGATGCCAGGGTTGTACCTTTTTTGATTCCGTCAAAGAAATTCTGGATATGGATGGCATCCAGTCCCTGAGAAGGGTTCATGCGGTTGCGAGGGTCAATAGGAATCGGTGATTTCTCTTCTTTAACCAACTTATTGTCCAGATCCAATACTTTGTATGCATTACCTGAACCTATCAGCACCGAACCTTTTTCTCCATAAAGAATGATACCGACGCTGTTTCCTTCTACCAGGGCACCGTTACAGCTGCGGCCTTCCCAGGTCATGGCGGTGTTGTTGGCAAATTCAAAGTTGATCACTTGTGTATCGGGTGTTTCCCAATCATCTTTGTAGCGGAAGCGGCCTCCGGCGGAGTTGACGCGGGTGGGGTAGTCAACACCAAGGCCCCAACGCATGAGGTCAATCATGTGCGTACCATTGTTAAGGGCTTCTCCTGTCCCCCAGTTCCAAAGCCAGTGCCAGTTGTAATGTACCAGATTATCCTTGTAAGCTCTGCGTGGTGCAGGTCCCTGCCATAATTCGTAATCTAACCAGGACGGAACAGCTGTTTCCTTACCAATACCTATGGAGGCACGGTTGGCGGTGTACCAACCTTTGGCAAAATAAGGCCGACCAATGATGCCGTCTTTTACTTCCTTTATAGCTTTGGCTACATTGGGGTAGGAGCGTCTCTGGTTGCCCATCTGAATTACATTTTTGTATTTTTTCTGCGCAGCAATGAGTAACTCTCCTTCGTGAGGGTTATGACTGCACGGCTTTTCCAGATATACGTGCTTGCCGGCTTTCGAGGCAAGCAGTGCCGCTGGAGCATGCCAGTGATCCGGTGCGGCTATAACAAGGGCATCAAGATCCTTGTCTTCAAGTGCTTTGCGGAAATCAGGCTGTGCTTTAGGTCTTTTATTTTGATTTTTTTCAACTGCATCAATACATTTTGCGGCGGCACGTGTATCTACATCTGAAACATAAATGATCTCGCAGTTGGGCTGAAGGGCGAAATTACTCGCCAGCGCAAGACCCCGGCTGTTCACACCCATCATTCCTACGGTTATCTTTTCGTTAGCACCCAAAATGCGCCCGTAACTTTTGGCGCTAAATCCTGGCAATATACCGCCTGCAGTCAGCACGGCTGTTCCTGCCAGCGTTTTCTTTATAAAGTCGCGGCGGCCTTCAGCACTCCCTTGTCCACGCTTTGTAGGTTTCCTTGAGGTCTTCATTATCTGATGGTTTTTTTAATTGCTATTATTATTGTTTTACTTGAAAAATGGCAAATGTACTAAACACATATATCTTGCTTCTTAATAATTTCTGACATTTTATGGCTGTATTCTGAAGCTCATTCGGGCGTAAACACCTCTGAAACGAGCTTTAGAGACTTTTTAAGGTGGGGATATGACAAAAGGAAAGATTCTGGCCATGAAAGTGGCTGTAGTGAAACCACATATACTCCGGGTAAATCTTCCTTCAAAGATGCTAAATTTAGATAAACACATTTCGTGTACGTACCCGAAAGTTATAAAAACAATTTAAATATAAAAAAAATCAAGGAAGAAAAGTGATTAATGCAGAAAAAGCAGAAACCCGTCAATGAGTTGGGCTTTTACGTGCGTCGATATTTCCTGCTTGTTACTACGTATTGAAAAACACGAAAAAATTTTGACCCCCAATAGATTAAAACTGATGAACGCCATCTTCAAAGTTTACAAGCGCGCTGAACACCGGCGACTTACCAGAACCCGCGTTATTTTGCTAATATGCGGTCAATAAATTTGTAAGCTTCTTCCCGCTCGGGTTGAAGGAACGCATGGTCTGAGTCTGGATAGATAACTTTGATATTTTGTCCGGCGCCCAGGAAGTCGTAGGTTTTTTGTGCCAGCCACATTCCTTCTTTGACGCCTTTGACGTCGAAGTTAGCGTCCCTGACGGGAGAGGAGGAGAAAAATGCCCGGGGAGCTATGACGGATATGAGCTCGTGAAATTCGAACGGCTTTCTGGCGCCGTCAAGTCCGTAATTTTTCCACAAAGGCATATAAGTCTCGTCGGCGAAGGGACCAAGCCTGCCTCCGTAAAGCCTGGACGCCTCCGGGCCGATATCGTAGTAATCCAGCTGGGTCCACCCGCAGCTGCTCACCGTTACCTTTACCCGGGGATCGAAGGCGGCGAGGAAAATAGCATTATGGCCTCCCAATGAATGTCCGATGGTCCCTATTCGGTTTTTATCTACAAATGTCAGGCTTTCCAGGAGATCAATACATCTTATATGATTAAAGATTCCCTTCATAGTACCTGATTTGTAATCATCTGTTTTAAAGTTGTAATCTTTACTATCACCGAATCCGGGATAATCAGGGGCTATGACTACGTACCCCCGTTCAGCAAGCTCCTTACCATAGCGCAGGTTCAGACGTGACTTATCATACGAACCTTCTCCGTCTACACACTTTTTGCCGGGTAAATCGGTCTCGTGCAAGGCAAGCATGGCGGGTAGTCCGGTTTTTTGTTTTTGATGGTTGGGTATATACAGGTAAGCACCCACGATTTCACCGGGTTTGACAGTAATTTTTATGTTCAGCCTTTGATATTTAGAAGTTTTAAGGGTATCAACTACTACATACGCTGGCGTTGGATATTTCTTTAGCGAAAGGGGCCCCATCACTGATTCCATTCTTGACAGAATATCTTTTCTGTATTTGTCTGTGTGATGAGCCTGTTCGATTCTTACAGGAACTCCATAGAGGTCTTTAGTGATGAGCGCATTGCTTTTTTGGGGCTTTTTCCGGGAGAGCATGCGCTGAATTTCCTGACTCAATGACTCTGCAATTAGTCGATGACCTTCGTCGTTGGGGTGTGCATTGTCTTCAAACAACACCGTTGCTGATTTTCCCGTCTGTTGCGCATACTTTTCGAACGTGGCCAGATTTTCAACGAGACCTGTCTGATATTTCTGGGACAGTTTTTTGACTTCGGCAATGTAAGTAAGCAATCGATCATGCTGAAAGTTCCTGTCTTCGGGGCGGTATGCACTGCTGGCCATGAGCAATACACGCGCTCCGGTAGCTTGGAGGCTTTCGATCATGAAGCTCATATTGTTCCGGTATTTTTCGATCGGTATGCGAGAGTCGCCGTCCTCTTTCTTGCTTTCTATATAGGCGTCGTTGCCACCAAAACCGATAATCACCAAATCCGGATGGTGGTTTAGTACCTGCTCCTGAAACCGATCTTGTCCATGAAGAATGCTTGGATCTGATACATTGTGGTCTATCACACGACCTGAATGACTCCCCCCTACGCCGGAATTGATAACTACAGCCTCTATTCCCCTGGCCTTGAGAAGCCCGGGGAGCCTCTGGGCAAAAACTTGTTTGACCGTCTTTCTTTCAGCGGTGATCGAATTGCCAAAAGCTACTATTTTGATGGGTTTTCCGGGTGATTGGGCAAAGGAATCAGGGGAGGTCAGAAAAAAAAAGAAAGTGACGAATACAAATAAATAATCGACTCGCCTGTCGGAAGGATGTTTATGATACATTAAGAGCAAAAGTTTAGAAATAGAAATCAAGGGTATTTTTAGCAAATTCGGAGTTCCGGCTTTTATAAGAGCATGCAAGCGGAAGTCTCTCGATTTTTAAAGGCTAGCTGTCAAGGCTTCGCCTTTCCAACGGCAAAAATACAGATTATTTCTGACAGGCGGGGTTCAGCCATTTGCCATTGTTCTATTTCCGATGCCCCTG
>CAZAVR010000079.1:0-11222 GCA_964488435.1 uncultured Cytophagales bacterium
CAGATCGCTGCGCAACCGGATTCAACAGCATCGGAATACGGACAGACTTCTGCTGTCGCATGATGGAGATTTTGAAAAAAATGGAGCAACTGCTGGTATCTCCTTCAATGGAAGACATCATTCTGGCTCAGGAGTGGGATTCCGAAAATATTTCCAAACTAAAAACTGCCATCGAAAATCTCCCCAAACGGCAGCAGGAAGTTATTCAACTCAGGTACTTTCATAACTTCAGACCGGAGGAGATTGCTCAAATGATGAGCATCACCCATCAGTCAGTCAGGAATCTGCTCCACCGCACCATTCACCAGCTCCGCACGGTTTTTGAACTTACAGGAAAACTTCTGCTCCTTGCATGTGGATTTTAAGCACCTGAAAGGCCATCTGCATTCTTTTTTCTTATCCTTAGAAAAAAAATACACCATCTGATGGGTACAAACTATCAGACCTCTTATTTAGTAATCAGAAGGAAACAGCTATGTTCGATAAATACAAGGATTACAGACTTGAAGACTTTGTGAATGATGATGATTTCATCCGTTGGGTAAATATACCCGATGAACCGAAAGATTTATTCTGGACAGAGTTCCTCATGAGCTATCCTGAGCAGTCCGGCACTTTGCAAAAAGCGAGGCAGGTGGTATGTGCCATGCGTGACAGCACTTTTGTCCCGCATACCCTCGAAATGGAAGATGAAATATGGGAATCCATCAAAACGTCTACAGAAGCACAACCCGTGAATCAACTCTCCCGTCCCGCAACGGCGTGGTTGTGGAGAAGTGTGGCGGCGGCAGTGATTTTGGCCGTTTTCTTCGCCGGCTGGATTAAACTTGGCAAGGAAACCTTCCCGCCTCCCGGGCCGTATTTTTCTTTAGATGAAAAGTCGGGAGACGCCTGTAAAAGTGTTCATAACAAGGGCCGTGAAACATTATCTGTGACACTTCCGGACAGTAGCATCGTCAGGTTATCTCCGAATGCCCGCTTGAAATTCCCACTCGAGTTCACAGGAAAACAGAGGCAGGTAGCTGTCTCCGGAGAAGCTTTTTTTGATGTAAGGCACTATTCAAACTTTCCCTTTGTGGTTTACGCCGGAGAGGTGGTGACAAAGGTTTTGGGAACAAGCTTTGTAGTAAATGCCAACAGCGCAAATGTTACTGTGTCCGTAAAAACCGGACAGGTTTCCGTCTATACCATTAAAGACGCGCAATTTACAAATCCGGAAGCCAGGGGATTGATTCTCAAACCCAATCAACAGGCAGCTTATAACAAAGCTTCAGAAGTGCTCGCCAAATCCCTGGTGAATGCCCCGGAACCCATTTTGGCCAAAGAAAACCGGGCAGACTTTAATTTCGTAAATGCCCCCGTTTCCAGGGTATTTGATGCGATAGAAGCTACTTACGGTATTGAAATAGTTTACGACAAAGAGACGCTTGAAGCATGTCGCCTGTATAGTTCCCTGGGCAATGAAGATCTGTTTGAAAAGCTGGAAATCATCTGTGAAGCCATAGACGCCAGTTACAAAGTGATTGATGCCCGGATTATCATTCAAGGTAAAAAATGTAACCACTTTTAAATTCCCCTCTCCCATTTACAGAACCCGGAAAAGATGTAAACTTTACTCAACGTATATTTAAAATAGTGGAAGCAGAACGCTGCCCCGAAGGTCAGAAACAAGGAAAAAGTGAACAAATGAAGGAATTTTTCAGGACATTACACTTTCCAGTCATACTTGCACAAGCCTTTGTTTTACAGGCCTGTCTCTCGCTGATGCTGACCGGGGTCACGCTGGCCGGCTATAGCGATACGCAGGAAGTCCTGAACAAGAAGTTGTCAATCAAGATGGAAAATCGCCCCATCACTGAGATCCTTTCCGGAATCGAAAAGCAAGTAGATGTCAAATTCACCTACCGGGACGGGCTTCTGTCGCAGCTTCAACTCGTGAGCGTAAATTTCAAAGAAGAAAAGCTTTCGGAAGTATTAAAACAGATCCTTACCCCTCTGAGGCTGAAATACAAAATCATCGGTTCACAAATAGTGCTCAGCCACCTGCAGGCCGAAAACAATATCCGCGTGGTGCCGGAAAAATTACCTGCAAAATCAGAAAAAAGAATACAGGGATCCGTAACCGACGAAAAAGGTAAAGGGCTTCCCGGCGTCAACATTCTAATCAAACATACATTAAGCGGCACCGTGACCGACGCAACAGGTCAATTTGACCTTGAAATCCCCGGAGATGAAGCGGTACTCGTCCTGAGTTACGTAGGCTATGTATCTCAGGAGGTAGTTGCAGGAAACCAGCTCCATCTGTCCATCCGCCTTGCAGTGGACCACAAAGCACTTGAAGAAGTTCTGGTCATCGGCTACGGTACGCAGAAAAAATCAGATCTGACAGGCTCAATAAGCTCTGTGTCAGGCGAGGCCCTTAAAAATCGTCCGGTAATGAACTTCGGAGAAGCCCTGACCGGACTGGTTGCCGGTCTTCAGATACAGCAAATAGACGGTACGCCAGGCGGGGAAAATTTATCCGTCCGCGTAAGGGGAGTGACCTCCATAACACAATCCAACGAGCCTTTGTATGTTGTTGACGGGTACCCCATGGAATCAGGCGTGCTTGCGCTTCTCAACCCATCAAACATAGAAAATATTCAAATACTAAAAGACGCTTCATCAACAGCTATTTACGGATCACGAGGTGCAAACGGCGTGATCATTATTACGACAAAAAAAGGGAAAGCAGGAGCGCCCGTCGTAAGCTTCAACACATTTGTGGGCGTACAGCAGCGGGCGAAAAACTTCCAGGTCATGAACAGGGACCAGTACGTCCAATACTTCATAGACGCTCGGAACAATGCCTGGCTGGACGCCGCTGTAATTCCCTCCGATCCGGATCAGTCACCTCACAGTATCAGTGACGCCAATGACCGGAGAATGCGCTATCCGAGCGCGAACTCCCAATACGTTATCCCGGATGGGAAAAACGGTTATAAATACAATTTCCTGGATCCGGCATCTGTAGCGCAGATGCCGGATAACAATTGGCAGGACCTCCTTTTCCGGAATGCTGTCACCCACCAGCACGACCTGACCGTTTCAGGGGGAAACGACAAAACACAGTACTCATTTTCTACCAGCTACAAAAAACAGGACGGCGTCGTACTCAATACCGATTACGACCGGATAAATGTTCATGCCCATATTTCCTCTCAGATCAGTCGTCGTCTTAAGATCGGCATGAATATTAATTCATTTTACGCAAAGAGTAACGAGCAGCCTTACACCGGGTATGAAACAGGGAAAGCCACAAACAATGATCTCGCAAAAAATGCCATCATGTGGGCCCTGGAACTACCGCCCATCTACCCGGTCCGAAACCCGGACGGAAGCTACGGCTCAATGATTAACAACCCGGAAATTCTCCCCGGGGATGTCGCCAATCCCATTGGCTACGCAGTAAATAGCCTGAACAAAAGAATAAGAAGTGGATTCATGGGAACCTTTTTTGCCGAACTCGCCCTGAACGACCACCTCCGCTACAATATCAACGTGAATGCCGGACTGACCGGAAACGGCATCAAACGATTCATGCCCGCTTTCGGAGATGACCGCCGGGCGCCTGCCTATGCCATTAATGAGCGGCTGAATGATGTGGATTGGGTCATAGAAAACACCCTTACCTATCATAAGACTTTTAGGAACAAACACTCAGTGACAGCGCTGGCAGGATACACTACCCAAAGTCACCATTATGAGCATTTCGTAGGAGAAGCGCGAAATTTTGCCAGCGACCAGGTAACCACGCTGAACGGCGGAACCATGTACGCGCTTTCCAGCGACGAATCCGACTATGCCATGATATCCTACCTGGCTCGGGCAAATTATGGATTTGCAGGCAAATACCTGCTCACTACTACCATCAGAAGCGACGGATCGTCCCGCTTCGGCTCCGACAAAAGATGGGGGGTATTTCCATCTGTAGGAGTCGGCTGGAGAATTATTGAAGAATCCTTTCTGAAAAACAACGGTTTTTTTTCCGACTTGAAGCTAAGAGGAAGCTTCGGCGTATCAGGAAACAACCGCATCGGAAATTACTCGTCCATCGGTCTTTTGTCCGTGGGCCAGTATCCTGTCGGCGGGACCTGGCAAAATACGGCGGGGCCCATCAGCATGTCCAACAACACCCTAAGCTGGGAACGAATACGCGAGTCCAACCTAGGCCTGGAGTTGGCAGTATTGAACAACCGGATACGGCTTGAGGCGGACATATACGACAGAAAATCCATCGATCTGCTGCTCAACGTCCCCATTCCTTCGATCACCGGACACGGCAATCAGATGCAGAACATCGGCAAAGTGAGAAACCGGGGATTTGAACTGCTGGTTTCCACCATAAATACCACTGGTTCGCTGCGATGGAACAGCGACCTTAACTTCTCGCTCAACCGGAACAAAGTGCTTGAGCTCGGACCCGACGGCCGCCCTATTTACGCAAATGCTTCTGGCGGATCAAACGCCTTCATCACTACCGTCGGACAACCGGTCGCCAGTTTTTTCGGCTACATCTATGAGGGTGTATTCATGAGTCAGGAAGAACTGGATCGCTACCCGCACCTCCCTGTAGATAAAGTAGGCTCAGGAAGATACCGGGACGTAGACGGCAATCATATCATGGACGCCAACGACCGGGTAATCCTGGGTAATAATCAGCCCCGGTTTACCGCCGGTTTTAATAATAATTTTTCATACAAAAATTTTTCACTGGGTATGCAATGGTACGCATCCTATGGAGCCAAGCTGCTGAGTACCTATAATTTCCTCATCGGGACATATCATGGAGACCGAAACGGGAAAGCGGATCTGGTGGATAGGTGGCGATCAGTAACGGACCCGGGAAGTGGCGAAAATTTCCGGGCGACGCGTACTCCCACCGGATGGCAAAGATCTCCATCGTCTGCCTGGATCAACGACGGTTCTTACCTGCGCCTGAGGAATCTGATGGTTTCTTACAATTTCAAAGCCGACCATATCAAAGCACTTAAAATGAATAGTCTGAGATTGTATGCCACGGGACAAAATCTGATCACCATCACCAGATATCCCGGCTACGATCCTGAATCAAGCATAAAAGGTGACGGCCTGAACAAAGGGTACGACTTGCTGGCTTACCCCGTCGTACGATCGATAGTGGTTGGGATCAATGCATCATTTTAAAGGCGTAAATACTTAAAACCAACAGTTTAAGATCTGTCGATCTAAACCGAATCGAAATGAGAAAAACAATACAGCTCTTTCTGATGGTGTTGCTCCTCACCTCATGTGGCGACGACTTTATAGATCTGGCACCTCCATCCAACCTGAATTCGGCGCTGTTCTATAAAACCCAGGAAGATATGGATCAGGCTGTGCTCTCGGCTTATGGCAATTTGAGACTACTTTATAATGTAACTTTCATCAGACTCGGCGAAATCAGATCCGACAACACCACCTATTCCTGGCTAGGTGGCAATCCTGTAAGTGAATTGGGGATAGACCATTTTTCAAATCAGCTGCTTCCTGAAAACACCCACCCGACGAGTTGCTGGAACAATGCCTACAAAGTAATTAATCATTGCAACATAGTCACCGGCCGCATTGACAAAGCTGAGTTCAGGGATGAAGCCTTGAGAAATCAGTACCGCGCCGAAGCAAGATTTGTCAGAGCACTGATGTACTTCTGGCTCAACCGGGTTTTTGGAGGTGAAGCTGTTAACGGACAGTTGCTTGGTGTTATCCGGGTAGATAGGGAAATCACCGCGGCTGAAAGCTACTCCATGCTCCGTGCCCCGCTGAAGGACATTTATGACTTCATCATTGACGACCTCAAATATGCAGAACAACACCTCCCTGACACTTATAGTGCCGCCATGAAAGGCCGTGTCACCAAAGCAGGCGCCAGTGGACTGCTGGGTAAGGTTTATATGACCATGGCCGGTTATCCGATGAACGGGGGAAACGAATACTACCAGCTTGCCTCCACCAAACTTAAAGAAGTAATTGATAACCCCGGATATGCACTAGTCTCCACCTATAAAGATTTATTTGATGTAACAAAAAAGAACAGTACTGAATCGCTCTTTGAGATTCAATACAAAAAAGGGGCTACCGGCGGCATAACCGGAAGTCCATGGAACAACGCCTTTGCCCCCCGGTTTTCCAACACTGAGGTGGTCAGAATCGGGGATCGCGGCGGTGAAAATGCCCCCACTCAGGACATGTCCGACGCCTATGAGCACGGAGACCCACGAAAGTATGTTTCCATGCGCGACGGGTGGATCAACGCGTCCAATAACGCCTGGGAGGGGGATAAGTATGTATGTAAATATTACGACGTGGCCACTTCTGCGTCGGACAATGACAACAACTGGATAGAGCTAAGACTTGCCGATATTTATCTGCTTTACGCGGAAGCACTGGTCAGAACCGGTGGAAACAAAGCGACGGCGATCGATTATGTAAACATGATACGCCAACGCGCCAGAAGAACACCGGGAGATCCTTCGATTACTCCGGATGCCTCCCTGCTGAAAGATTACATACTTTCTGACTTTATGAACGACAACGAGCTGCTTCTGGCTATTGAAAAAGAGCGCAGAGTTGAACTTGCCTTCGAAAATCACCGCTGGTTTGACCTGGTCAGAACGAAACGGGCGAAGGATGTTATGATTGCCGAGCAGCTGTCAGACGGCTACGAGCCTTTCACATGGAAAGACGAAGCTATGATTTACCCGATCCCGTTAACTGTTATGCAGTCCAATCCGGGAAAAATCATTCAAAACAAGGGGTACGCGCAACTATAGATAGACCTGTACCACGTCAACTTATCATCTTTTATATATATCCCCCATGGAACGGGCAGGCCGGTAAACGACCTGCTCATTTTTTTTAGCCGGGGCATTTTTCAATCCAGGAACTTCTCCAGATCGCTTTTCCAGCGGACCTCATCTGAGGCGGCTTTGGAAAGATGGTAGTTCGCGGATGCATTCCTGGCCCTGTACATCTCAAATACCCCGGACATTTCCTCCAGATCTCCTTCCGAAGCAGGATCTCCGTTACCGTTGGTCACCTCGGATACCCATAATTTTGTAGGTGCTAAACTGGCAGCCAGATCGGGCAAATCATAGGCACTGAGACTCCCCGCCACCATACCGAAAAGATAGGACGGCTTATAAAACCTGCTCATAACAACCGACCGGTACGATACGAAAGGCTTGCGTATCACGATACCTGCAAACGTATTGTCAAAAGCGGCTGCGTGCAATAATACCGGACTCATTTGCTCATGTGCCAAAGCATAGACCCCGCTAATACCTGCCTCCTTCTTGAGCACGTCTTTCAACTTCAGAAGATCCGAAGCCTGAATCCCCACAATACTCCTGGATGTCAGGACAGAAGAAAACCACATACTGTAGGAGACTCCGTCAATTACCGAGCTTCCTTTGTTGCAGTCAGGCGCCATTTCTCCAATACCAATCAAATCCGGAGCCAGTACGGTCATCCCCTTTTTCAGCAGCCATTCTATCTCCCCACCCTTCTCTGCCCCGGCCGACTTGCCACTCGGATGAAGATAGATCAGCGCTTTGCCGTTTGGCTTCTCCGGCCTGAACAAAGCATAGGGAACCGGATAGTTACCCTCTCCCAGGATAAAATACTTCTCGATTACATACCCATCACGCAATATTCTGCCGGAAAACACTGGCCTCCCGCTCTCCGAGGGCGCACGAAACCCGGATATTACCCGGGCTTTTTTAACGGCCTCTAAAGTATAGAAAGCAGGATTTGCTTTCCTTTTTCCTGCCACGTTCCGGCCCAACTGAACGGCCTCTGCTCTATTCAAACTAAAAAGCGATTCCCCGCCTTCCGAGTCGGACAGCTGTCCGGTTGCTGTCTTCTGTAATTCCTGCTCCGTAAGATACTTCACCTCTTCTTCTGCAGCGCTTCCCGGCAACCGCAAGTGTTCCTGGAAAAAAGCATACATTCTTTCACGGATATTCTGTGTATAACCATGCTCGAAGTCTCCCTCCGTCAGTGCGATGTGGTTGGGTTTACCGAAAATCCTGTAGGCCTTCTGAACCCTCTCGAAGGTTTCACGGGTACCCTCTATATTAAAGAAGTCACGGGTAGTAGCCATAATCAGAGTAGGCTTCGGCGCCCGCATTTCCAGCAGGTCCGCATGGTCAAGTCCTTTGACCAAACCATGGTAAAAACTCTGTTCACCATCCTGAGGACCAATCGACTCTAATAATCGACGGTGACCCGTAATATAGCCGGCAGGTGCCACTGCCGCTACGCGATCATCCAATGCCCCGATGTAGGCAGATTGTGTTCCGCCTCCCGAAAGCCCATGCACTCCGATGCGCGTCGGATCCACTTCCGGTCTGCTCACCAGGTAATCCATCGACCTGATGCCGTCCCAGACAAAGTAACGCGCCACGGACTGACCAAGCAAAAAGGCCTGCAGGGAGGGGTAGGAATGTTCACGGGTGGACGAACCAATGAGAGATTCCCTCGTTTTAGGATCCATATACTGCATACGCTCTCCCTGTCCCACGGGATCAAATGCAAGTACGATGAAGCCCTTCCTGACAAGATTCAGCAAAGGCAACTGGTAAAGGTCACGGCGAAAAGCCTGCTGACTATGGCCGCTGCAGAAAAGAATAGCCGGTGCGGGTGTGGACACATTATCGGGAATAAAAAGCGACGCAGTGACAAAATATCCCGGCAACGATTCATAGATCACATTTTCCACACGGAATCCATCCTTCTGAATGACGCCTGTTATTCTGGGATTAAGTGGTGTTTTAGAAGCAAAAGGGCCGAGAGACACCCACATATCCTTCCTCTTCTGCTCCTGTCGGGCTACCCACTGCTGCCGTGTAGTTACCCTCTTTAAAAGAAATGACTCCCGGTCCAGCAGCCGGAAAGCCTCTGCACTCAGGTGGTGATACAGCTTGTCGGAATAATCACTGAATTCCATCCATTTCTTTCGGATGACATCCAGTTCGTCAGGTTTTTGCGCAGTAGCGGCTTGAACAGCCAGAATCAATAGCGAAACGAAGATCGTCCGGAAAGTTGCATAGGGCATGGTACGTAGAAGGCTTATCGTTTAGAAAGAGTACAAGGATGTATATCAGGAGAACAATATACGAATCATTTCACTTTAAATTCAGACTGAAGCTTTACGATAGATTTTTTAAGGTGCTTATTTCTTTGTTGCCTCTGCCAGATAACCGGCTGAAACGTCCGCTCTCTGCAGTCTGTCAGACGACACCGCTCACAGGTCTGGTTTACCGAAACGGGATGAAGTGCAGGATCATCCAGAAACCGGACAAGCATACTCATGCGCTCGTCCACTGCAAAACCGAGCGTTACACTGCTATTATACCCTACACGCGGCGGAGAGGGCTTGGCAAGGGTAAGGACAAGGTACCTGTTGGATGAATCGATATAGTCGGCGATCTGAGCCCGGCAAACCGGAGCGCCGTCCCATTCGCCACTTTCCTGTAAAGCAGCCAGATCTTCGAGCGCTTTAAAGGAAGACCACCTGCGGCAATAATGTTCATTTGCTGAGCCATGTATAAAAGGCAACTTGGCCAGGTGCATTTCCTTCGCCAGCCTGAATGGCCCCTCATTACCCAGATGATCGAAGCGGAGAAAAAACAGTTGATCAATACCGAAATGACGACTCATCAGACTGCTCATCCTGTGCAGAAAGATCTCTGGTGTAGCTTCAAACTGGTTCATCAAACTCACCAGCTCCACCGGCTTCCATTTCTTGTTAGCAAAAAAAACAGACAGTCCGGATACAAGTATTTCAGCTGGGATAAGAATCGCTCCGGCAAAATAGGAAGCCTTAAAATTATTCAATACCTGTTCAAATGACTCCGCCTCTGTCAGGGGGGAAATATAAGGTCTGGGACTCATCTCCATCAGCCGGAAGCCGATTTCTCTTCCGTAAGTGAACGCGCGCTGCTTTGGCTCCAGGTTGCTGTTCATCAAAAGCACAGTTTGCGCACCGGGGAGTACCAACGACCTGACACCTGCAAGCTCGGTCCGTACATACTCATCAAATTCCTCAATCCTGTAATTGTATGAGGAAGCCAGGTGATCACGAAGCCATGCCTCACCGAAAGTCCCTCCACTCGACTTAAGATGCCTCTCGACAAATCCTGATGCCACCTCTTCTATATCAGCAAAATAATTGTCGTGCATTTCCTGGTAAGATCGCAGGGCCGCAAAGTAAAACTGCTCTACGTTCATACCGTAGTTACGACTGATCTCTATGATCGTATTGATAAAAGCACCCACGCGTGAGGGAGCTTCCGACAGCAAGCGCAGCAGGTCTCCAACTTCAATACCAAACAGTTCCAGAGGCAGCTCCTGTAAGATATTGGAATCGAGCAGTTCTTCTATCGGCTCCAGCCGCTTTCCGAGTTTTACAGAAACAAGATTATCGTAATGGGTATCCAGGGCCTTGGCGAGTGCAAATATTTTTTCAGACTTGGGATATTTCTTCCCCTTTTCTATTTCATTCAGATAAGAAGGCGAAAAGCCCGCTTTTTCTGCAAGCTCATTGATTTGCAGCCCCTTGTCCTGTCTTAGCTGTCTTAGCTTCAGTCCAAAAATCAGCCTTACCCTATCCGTTGTCGAAATCATTGATATAAAAATTTTACACAAAGCTAACAAAATTCAGAATTCTATGTAATTTTAGCGACGATTCGCTAAATACTATAAAATCGCTAATCGAAAAAAACCAAACTATCGCATAAACCATTACTTTAAATTGTCATGTCAAACGCCATCATCATCAAGCCGTACGGGGAAATCTCCTTATCTCCTTTGAAACAGCACAGGTTGCTTAAATGTAAAACGATTTTCCTCAATATGTCGCCGGAAAGACTGGCAGAACTGGCTGTGAGCCGAGGCGAGGGCGTGGTCACCTCTTCGGGAGCACTCATGTGTGATACCGGACATTTCACAGGAAGGTCACCAAAAGACAAATTCATTGTCCGCGACTATGTGACGGAAAACACTGTCGACTGGGGAGATGTCAATGCGCCTTTCGACCCGCTTGACTTCGAACGGCTGCGCGTCAAAATGATAGACTTTCTTGCAGACAAACAGATATTTGTGCGGTATGCGTATGCGGGGGCTGAAAAAAGTCACAGGAGATCGCTGATGGTCGTCACTAC
>CAZAVR010000079.1:11232-12332 GCA_964488435.1 uncultured Cytophagales bacterium
CTGGCACAACCTCTTCAGTCACAATATGTTTCTGCGCCCTGAAACAAGCGAACTGAACGAGTTTCAGCCAGAATGGTCCGTATTTTGTATTCCTGAGTTCCAGGCCAATCCCAAAACAGATGGGACCAGGCAGAAAAACTTCACCATCATCGACTTTAGCCGAAAGATGATTCTTATAGGCGGATCAGCCTATGCGGGTGAAATTAAAAAGAGCATTTTCACGGTACTGAACTTCCTCCTGCCCGTAGAAGACGATGCATTGCCGATGCACTGCTCGGCCAATGTCGGCAATTACCACGGCGTAAAAAATGACACGGCCTTGTTTTTCGGACTATCCGGCACGGGCAAGACAACCTTATCCTCCGATCCTGACCGCAAACTGATTGGGGATGACGAACACGGCTGGTCCGACAAAGGCATTTTTAATTTCGAAGGCGGCTGCTACGCCAAGGTTATTCATCTTGAACGTGAAAAAGAAGCCCAGATTTACGATGCCATCAAACCGGGGGCTATCCTGGAAAATACGCGTTTTGTAAAGGGCACAGCCGATGTGGATTATGCCAACTCGTCCGTGACGGAAAACACCAGGGTTTCTTACCCTTTGACCCACATACCCAATATCGTAAATGACCCTGTCTCCGCACAGCCGGATAATATTTTCTTCCTGACCACAGACGCGCATGGCGTATTGCCCCCGCTTTCCCGGCTCACCCCGGATCAGGCCATGTTTTACTTTATCACTGGCTATACCTCAAAAATAGCTGGAACGGAAATAGGTATTAATGAACCCGTATCAACATTTTCTCCCTGCTTTGGCGCAGCTTTTCTACCTTTATCACCCAGCGTCTATACTAAGATGTTAGGAGAGCGGCTTCAGAGCGGCAAAACCAAGGTATGGCTGCTGAATACCGGATGGATTGCCGGCGCCTACGGTGAAGGATACCGCATTCCTTTGCGTTATACACGCGCCCTGGTGACGGCTGTGCTCAGAAAATCCCTGCGCGATACACCTTTTACCAAACATCCCGTTTTTGGGCTTGAAGTACCTGTGAAATGTCCGGTATCACACATGAGTGCTCCCGAAGAGGTGACCACGCCCT